>CAYIOH010000282.1:0-5752 GCA_964364975.1 uncultured Bifidobacteriaceae bacterium | reverse complement strand
GACAACGTGGGGTCCGGCTTGAACGGCACGAAATCAAACGCGCTCAATCGCACACCGATTTCAATCTTGTTCCCGCTCGCACGGATTCCGGAAATAATTTCGCGCAAAATCCGCGTGCGATTCTCGAAACTGCCGCCAAACTTTCCTGGCCGCGCGTGCGCGCCGAGAAATTCGTGCAGCAGGTAACCGTGGCAGTGTTTGATGTCCACGAAGTCCGCACCCGCGTCCCGCGCGAGCTTCGCAGCACGGACGTAACATTGGATCAACTCCTCGATTTCTGAATCCGTGAACACCTGCGCGTCGCTCGTCACACCGAACTTGCGGTCGAGGATGGGATGGCGAAACGCCACCCGCGGCTCCATTCGTTTCTTGTCCGCCGGTTTGCAGAAGCGGCCGGAGTGCGTGAGTTGAAAGCCGATGACAAGATCGTCTGCTGTACCGCAACGTTCCTTGTGCGCCCGCACGAGGGTTTCTCGAAGCTCCGCCAGGTCCTTCTTGTTTTCTTCGACGATGACGAGTTGGTTCGGATTGGCCCGGCCATCGGCGCGGATGGCCATCGCCTCGCCGCCGTAAATCAGTTTTGCCCCGCTCTCGCCGAAGCGCTGCCAACGGCGGCGCACTTCCTCCGTTGCGCCGCCGGTCATCGTGCCATCCCATCCTTCCATCGGCTGAACGGCCCAGCGATTGCCGATGCGTTTGCCGTTGATGGTCACGGTTTCGATCGGTCGCACGAGCGGTGACGCCTTGCCAGTCGCGATGGAATCCTCGCACGGCAACTCAATGCCGAGCGACGCAACGTGCCGGCGAAAATCCGCCACCGTCTTGAGCGACGGGATGCGGACGAGTTTGAACGGTTCGGCCATAAATCAATTTTTGGTAGCAGCCGGGGTCACGAGGCTCATTCGTTCCCGATCCAGTCAGAGCCTTCTCACGCCGGCTGCCACGGGTCAGCGTTGGACGCCGCCAAAGAAAGTCAGATAATTCTCTCCGCGCGCTTCGCGCAAAAGCAGCAACCCGAGTTCGCGCGCGTGGTAATCACCCCACATCGAGCTTTCGCCGTTGGGAATTTTTTGGCCCGGGGCGATGTAGTCCCACCCATTCGGACGGTGATAGACGGAGTGGAGAATCAAACCTTGGTGCTTCGGTTTGCTGGAGAGATACGGTTCGCTGAGAAGCGTTGTCGCAATCGTTAATCCCGCTTGCCGATACGCGCCACCGCCTTTCCGGTCGCCATTGCCCAGGAGATAATTTCCGAGGCGAATCAAACCCTGCGCCGCAACAGCCGCAGCCGAACTGTCCACGGCCTCCCATTTGTTGAACGGATCAGAAGGCTTGTTCAAATAATTCGCTGGCAAGCGATGCAGGTTCGGCGCACCGGTGTCCCACATCGAAATGCCGTCAGCACAGACGCTGGCTAGATAGAAGTCCGCCGTGGCTGTAGCCGCGTTTGTAAAAACGCGGATGATGTCCACGCTCTCACGAGCGCGGCTACCCAGGGCGTGGATGAATTCCAATTGCTCGGCGAACCCGCAAATCGCCCACGCCAGTCCGCGCGTCCAGGTGCTTAATGGCGAGTAACCTTGCTGCGAATTCGGACAACGGAACACGCCGCTCGCGGTATTGAACACGGCTTCGTGCGCCGTGCGACCGCGAACATCATAGGCATCGCGGCCCTCGCCATAGTAAATGTTGTAGCGTGCCGTGTTCGTCGCGTGTTCGATCAATCGGCGCAACAGGGAAATCTTTTCGTCCTGTTCGCCCATCAGCACATGGCCGAGTTGGTGGGCGACGGCCAACGTGCGCAACGTGCGGATCGTGTCCACGAACAGCGAGTGCGGGCCGTTGAAGGAGTGAATGAATCCCGTGCCATCAGCGAGTTTCGTCCAGCGCGCCGCCTGCACCGCGCCACTGACCTTGAGCGCGAGTTCGTAGAAATTCTTCTCGTCTTGGTTGTGCGGGATTTTCCCTTCCCGCATCAACCGCAGGAGATTGCCGTAGGTGGAGACGTTGTTGAAGCCGTGGTCATGCACACCGATGTGGGAGACGTGCGACGCCATGCGCTCGACCGTGCCGCGCCGTCCGATTTCCAGAAACCGCTTGTCGCCCATCGCGTCGAACTGCAGCAGCGCCGAGCCGTATTGGAAACCTTGCGTCCATTCGGTCCAACCGCGCGACGTGTAGCGGCCCTTCACGGTGAATACCGGCGTCCCTCCCTCCGGCTTGCACGATTTTTCGAGGCTCAGGATCTTTTCGCCGGAAAGCTCGAACAGCCGGTAGAGTTTCGGCAAAAGCTTTTTCGTCGTCAGATTGCTGTCAATTTTGATGGCCATGTCATTTGTTTTGTAGGAGACGACGTAAGGAGTCTCATTGTTTTCTGTGCGGCTTGATCAGAGACTCCTCACGTCGGCGGCTACAATCGTTTGAGATGAAACCCGCCGTCCACGTTGATCACTTCGCCCGTGCTGAATGGCAGCGCGTCGCTTGCGATCGCGGCGACAGCTTTGCCGACATCCTCCGGCGTGCCCCAGCGTTTGATGGGCGATAACCCGTCGGCGATGAGCTTGTCGTATTTTTCCTTCACGGGGTCGGTCATGTCCGTGGCAATGACGCTAGGGCGGATTTCATAAACGTTGATGCCGTGCTCCGCCAGCCGCGATGCGAACAGCGGCGTGAGCATCGAGAGCGCCGCCTTGGAAACGCAATAATCGCCGCGATTCGTCGAGGCAGTGTAGGCGGAGATGGAGGAAACGGTGACAATTTTCGGCTGGTAGGGACGCGTTCCACCGCGTCCCTCACTTTTCCGAGAAGTTTGGGACGCGGTGGAACGCATCCCTACCAGTTCAATCATCCACTTCGCGGCGAGTTGAGTGAGGAAGTATGGGCCTTTGACGTTGATCGCAATGAGCCGGTCGAAACTTTCTTCGCTCGCGTCGAGAATGTCCGCGCGCACGTCGGGCGCCACGCCGGCGTTGTTCACGAGCAAATCAAGCCGGCCAAATCGTTTCTTGGTGAACTCGATCAGCTTCTTTCGGTCGGCGCTCTTGCTGATGTCCGCCCGGCAAACTTCCACACGGATTGTCTTCCCATCGGTCTTTGCTGTTGCCGCACAGTCCGCCGCTGTTCGCTGCGCGGCGGAGGCGTTGTTCGCGTAGTTGATGACGAGGTGGAAATCGAGCTTCGCCAGTTCCAGCGCGATGCCGCGACCAATGCCGCGCGATGCGCCGGTAATGAGAGCAACTCGATTCATGGCCGAGAGGATAGTTTCAAGTGGGCGCGGAAAAAGACTTTTTTGACACCGCCGCTCCGCCTCGTATCCTGTGCCCGTGCGCACCGTCAACGTTCCGCTGGGTCAACGCAGCTACGCCATTAAAATTGGCCCCCGCCTGCTCCGCCGGCTCGGCGCCGAGTGCGCGCGCCTCAAGCTCGGCAATCGTTGCGCGATCATCACCGACACCAACGTGGGCCGGCGTTACGCCCGCCCGGCGTTTGATTCGCTGGCCAACGCCGGATTCTCGCCGTCGCTGGTCATTCTAAGCCCCGGGGAAGCAACCAAGCATCCCAAGTCCGCTGCGGTTTGCTACGACCGGCTCGCCGATCATCGGCTCGAACGAAAATCCTTCATCGTCGCGCTTGGCGGCGGTGTGGTGGGCGATTTGGCAGGGTTCGTGGCCGCAACCTATTTGCGCGGGGTTACGTTTGTCCAGGTGCCGACCTCGCTGCTGGCGCAGGTGGACAGTTCGGTCGGCGGCAAAGTCGGCGTGAACTTGAAGGCCGGGAAAAATCTGGTCGGCGCGTTTCATCAGCCGCGGCTCGTGCTGTGCGACCTCGACACGCTGCGCACGTTGCCCGAACGCGAATTCCGCGCCGGTCTGGCCGAGGTCATCAAATACGGCATCATTTACGACGCGGGACTGTTCGCGCGGCTGGAACGCGACCTGACAAAGCTTTTGCGGCGCGACTCCAAAACGCTCGCCGATATCGTGGCGCGCTGTTGCGAAATCAAAGCGGAAGTCGTGGGCAAGGACGAAACCGAGAGCGGCCCGCGCGCGATTCTGAATTTCGGCCACACCATAGGACACGCGTTGGAGGCGATTTCACATTACGGCAAGTATCTTCACGGTGAGGCGATTTCCATCGGCCAGGTGGCGGCGGCGAAACTCTCGTCCGACGTGCTCGGGTTGCCTGCCCGCCAGGTTGGGCGCATCCTGGATTTGTTTGAGCGGGCCGGCTTGCCGACGCGCGCGAAGCTCAACGCGCGCCAGAGCCAGAAGCTTTTTGCCGCAATGCGGCTGGACAAAAAAGTCAGCGGTGGTGAAATCAAGTTCGTGCTGGCGAAACGCATTGGTAAAGTGGTTTGGGGCCAGCGCGTGCCCGGCGACACAATCCAGGAACTTTTAACCACGGATGGACCCAGATGAACACGGATGTTTTCGGAGCGCGGGCTTCAGCCCGCTTCAGGGTCCGAACGCGATTTGCCGTTCGATCACCCGGCCGGATCGGACGGCGAAGCGGAATGAATTCCGCGCTCCTTTCTCCAGCGCGCGGTCTTATCCGTGCGCATCCGTGTTCATCCGTGGTTAAATATTGTCTATGAGCTCCGTCAGCGAAACCATTGTCCGCGAATACTTCGAGCTGCACGAATTCCTCGTCCGGCAGCACCGCAAATACATCGTGCAGACCAAGCGCGAGGAGGACGACATTGATTTCTTCGTGCTGAATCCCAAACCGCAGAAGCGCGAGGGCGAACTGCCGTTTGTGCTGACTTCACCGGACCTGGAGTTCATCGAGCGGGCCATCGTCGTGGTCAAAGGCTGGCACACGGAAACCTTCAGCACGGCGGTGCTGGCCAACGCGCCGGAGATTTTCCGCTTCGTCGAGCCGAAGGTGTTTCAGCAGGCCGCGCGCGCGTTCGGCAAGGAAGGCGCGACCACAAAAATCCTCGTCGTTCCCGCTTTGCCGCACGAAGCGAAGGCCCGCGACGAAAGCATCGCGCTGCTCCGATCCAAAGGCATTGATGCGGTGATTCCGTTTCGCACGATGCTCACCGACCTCGTCGCGCGCACCGAGGTGAACCGCAATTACCAGAAGTCCGACCTGCTCCAGGTGATCCGCATCCTGAAGAACTACGATTTCTTCAAGGACCCGCAGATGGAGTTGTTCAAGAGCAAGCGCAAGAAACGCTGAAAGCTTCCCCCTCTCCACCTCGACCGGGGAGAGGGACGGGGGCAAAGTTTTTAACAAGTAATCCTGCTAAAATGAAACGCAAAAAAATTGCAACTGTTCTAGTTGTTATATGTGCAGTTTTATTCATAGTGGTTTTTGTGTTGGAAGGCTTTCGTGAGTTCTCTGAAGCGGCAAGGGAAGTGGAGATTTCTGACGTTTGCCAGAAACTTCCGATAATGATAGAAGGTTTTCAAATCGAACACGGTCGCTATCCTCATTCGCTGTCAGAATTACAATCCGCTGCTAACCAAAACGAAACAGATAAGGAAATGATGCAAAGGCTAATGGGGTTTATTCAACACAACGAGTGGCACGATACCTACAATTATATTCCATCCACAAACGGATTCACAATTATTGTGACCGGACCGAAGCCGGCGCCATCTGGCTGGTTTGGCAAGCAACGCAGAATAGAAAAGCATTATACAATTGGAGAAACCTTGAAAGGATTTAACACTCCGTCCAAGAGTGAACACAGGGCGTTTGGCTGGCAGTTAAAGAAAGCCGACAGGCAGAGGGGAAAAGAAAT
>CAYIOH010000281.1:0-5769 GCA_964364975.1 uncultured Bifidobacteriaceae bacterium | reverse complement strand
ACGGGCGCTTTCCCGGCAAGCACGGGCGTGGGCGGACGCAACCCTCGCGGCGCCGCGCTCGCGCTGAGCGTCTGGGCGGTAAGACCACACAACCGCGCGACCCGCGCTCAGGTGGTGACCTCACCGATGCAATGTCCGGCGATTGCGTACGGCAGCGCCTTCAGTCGTGCAGTGGAAATCGTGTCGTCGCATTACTCTCATCTGCTTGTTTCCGGCACCGCGAGCATCGAGCCGGACGGGCGCACGGCGCATGTGGGCGACATACGCCGCCAGATTGAGCTCACCATGCAGGTCGTGGGAGCGATCCTGCAATCGCACGGAAGGAACTTTACCGACGTGACTCGTGCCACGGCATATTTCAAGTCCGCTTCGGACTTCCCCCAATTTGCCGCGTGGTGCAATCAGCATGGCCTTGGGGAATTGCCCGTGGTGGCGGCTTGCTGCGACATCTGCCGGCCAGAGTTGTTGTTCGAGATCGAAGTAGACGCCATCGCCCTCGCTGCCAGCGCTTCGCTTTGACATGCGGGTAACGGAGTGAGAAGTTTTAGCGGCAACCTATGCTCGGCCCACACGATGTTATCGCTCCCGGCGCCTTGCTGATCGGCCTGGCCATGGCGGGGCTGGCGTTGGGAAGACTGATCGTGTGGATCAAGGACGCACGCGCAGTCGCTGACCCGTGGGACGCGGAGATTGAGCGCGGTTTGCAACAACCCGATGCCGTTCCCGTGTGCCATCACTGCCTGACTCAGGTGCCGCCGGGGCAATGGTTCTGCGAAAGCTGCGGCTGCGCGGTCGGTCCCTACAACAACTACATGCCCTACGTGGATTGCTTTTCCGAAGGTGAGGTCTTCCGCAACGGCGTGGTGGACCGGCTGCCACGCAATGCCTTGACCATCTGTGGCTACCTTCTCCTCTCTTTCAGTTACTTGATCTTCGCGCCGATCTACTGGTTCTTCTTCTTCAAGAATCTGAACCGTGTGCGCAACGAAGCGAATTTGGGCGAAGTGCGCGCCGAAGGACCAGTCTAGGCCTTCTCCAGCTAAAATTCAATTCCACGACAAATCTTCCGGCATCTGCGCGCGGAGTTTGTTTCGCCAGCCGCCTTTGCGGCGCAAAACCGTCTGCCAGAGTTGTTCGGGCGGCGTGTTGAAAACCAGTTCCAGCGACGCCGGGTGCGCCAGCCACGCCTTGCGTTTCATTTCATCTTCAAGCTGTCCGCCGCTCCAGCCGGCGTAGCCCGCGAAGAGCCGCACCTTTTTCTCCGCCGAAAACGATTCGCCGATGTCCACCAGCGCGTCGAGCGAGTGGTCCATGTTCAGGTTGGGCAGCACGTTGGCGTCGGGGATGAAATTGTCCGTGTGCAGAAAACTCAACGCGGTGGGTTGCACAGGGCCGCCGAAGTAGAGCGGGCTTTCCTTCAGCACGTCGGGGAGGTCAGCCACGATCATTTCGCCGACCTTGTTGCCGGTGGCGCGGTTGAGCACCAGGCCAAAGGCGCCCTCGGCGTCATGCTGGCAGATGAGCACGACCGTGCGCTGAAAAAACGAGCCGGCCAACCGCCCGCTGTCGAGCAGCAACTGACCTTTGAAAAATTTTGATTTTTCCTGCATATCGGGCCACGCCTAATGTGCCTCAAACTTACCGTGCTGCCAATCCGGATTAAACTTTTCCCCTGTAATAATTTGCGGGTTGAACCTCCTGCTGGCGGCGCTGGTTGTCGCCTCCGGCTGCAAAACCTACTCCGGCAGCCGCGAATACACTCCCGGCAAGGGCTGGGTGACGAACGATTAACCCCACGCCATCGGGTTCAACCGTCTAACCCAGCGCCTTGACCTGCTTTACTATCGCCGCCGCATCAATGCCGAACTTGGCCAGCAATTCGTCCGGCTTGCCGGAACGCGGCAACTCACGCACGGCCAGCTTGGTGACCTTAACCCCGTTGGCGCTGAGTTCGCCTGCGACGGCGTCGCCCAATCCGCCTTCGGCGTAGTGGTCTTCGACGGTCACGACGACGTTTTTCGTCTTCTTCGCCGCGGCGAGAATCACGTCCTTGCCCAGCGGCTTGACACTGTAGGCGTCAATCACCGTGACGCCGATGCCGTCTTTCGCCAGCGCGTCGGCGGCTTTGAGCGCCTCGTGCAGAGTTACGCCCGCGCCGACGATCGTGACTTTGTCGCCGGCGTTCTGGCGCACGACTTTCGCGCCGCCGATGGGGAACTGCTCGTCGTTGCCGTAAATCACCGGTGTCTTGGGTCGCGAAGTGCGCAGATAGCAAAGGCCATTCGCCAGCGCCATCTGCTCGACGAGCTTCTCGGCGCTCACCGCGTCGCTCGGATACAGCACCACGCTGCCGGCGATGGCTCGCATCATCGCAACGTCCTCCAGCCCCATTTGCGACGGGCCATCCTCACCGATGCTCACACCGACATGCGAACCGGCGAGCTTGAGGTTCGCCATCGAAATCCCGGCCACGCGGATCTGGTCGTAAGCGCGCGCCAGAAAGCACGCGAAGGTTGAGGCGAACGGCACCTTGCCGCGCGTGCCGAAACCCACCGCCGCCCCCACCATGTTTTGCTCCGCGATGTAACATTCGGTGAAGCGGTCCGGGAATTTCTTGGCAAACTTGTCCGCGAACGTGGAATTTTTCGTGTCGCCGTCCATCGCGACAATGCGCAAATCGGTTTCGCCGATGCGGGCGAGAGCGTTGCCGTAAGCTTCGCGCGTTGCCACCATATCGCCTGTTTTGTAAACCAGCGGCGGGTAGTTCGTGGGCACGGCATTGGCCGGTGCCGGGAGCTGGCTCGGCGCGGGAATCGCCACGCCGGCGGCGGAACGCGCGCTGGGCTGCAATTCGGCGATGGCGTTCGCCGCCTCATCCTTGTTCAAAGCTTTGCCGTGCCAGCCTTCCTTGTCTTGCAGGAACGAAACGCCCGCGCCCTTGTAAGTCCTGGCCAGAATCACGAGCGGCTGGTCGTTCAACCCAACGCCGCTGAGCACTTCCAGAATTTCATCGAGATCGTGGCCGTCCACCAAATCCTCAACGCGCCAGCCGAACGCCGCGAACCGTTTGCGATAAATTTCGATGTTGTGCTCGAACGCCGTGGGCTGGCTTTGGCCGAGGCGATTCACGTCCACGACCGCGATCAAATTGTTCAGCTTGTAAATCCCCGCGAGCGACGCTGCTTCCCACACTGCTCCTTCGGCGATTTCGCCGTCGCCGAGCAGCACGTAGGTGCGGTAGTCGAGATTGTCCAACCGCGCGGCCAGCGCCATGCCGACGCCGACGCTCAAACCCTGGCCAAGCGAACCGGTCGCCACATCCACGAACGGCAGCCGCGGCGTCGGATGACCTTCGAGATCGGAGCCGAGCGTGCGCAGCTTCAGCAAATCTTCCGTTGGAAACAATCCGGCCTCCGCCCACGCCGCGTAAAGCAGCGGCGCGGCGTGGCCCTTGGAAAGAATGAAGCGGTCGTTGTTGTGGTAGCGCGGATTTTTCGGGTCATAACGCATGTGGCCGAAAAACAGCGCCGCCATCACGTCCGCCGCGGAGCAGCACGACGTGGGATGGCCGCTGCCGGCCGCCGTCGTCGCCGCAATCGAATGAATCCGCAACTGGTTTGCGATTCCCTTCAGCAATTCAATGTCAGTCTCAATCATGTGGGGCGGGAAAGTAAACCAGTGCCGGCCAAAGGGAAAGAATGAATATCGTGCCGGACTCTGACCGAACGAATGGCAGCAGCATTGATGGCATGAAAATGGGACGGCCAGGCACCAAAATGTTACTGTCCTCAACACCGCTGCACGCCTGCTCGCGATGGATCTGAGTTTTCCTGCCTTGAATTCCCTGGTCGCGCCGAAGCCACGCGAAGGCGGACACCAACCCCGATTTTTTGATCGGGGCGGGACACCCATCCGCCCGCATATCAACCCGCCAGAGGACAAAGTCCCTTTGTCTTTACGCGGAGTGATCGGGCCACTCAAAACGGCCACTCGCAGCAAGGCGCGCGGTACGATGTTTACATAAAGTCTTGAAATTCCGGTTGCAAAACCCGGCGGTCGGACTCAGCTTTGAGCCAAGGACAGGTCAAACGGGGCCTTTGTCTTTTGCCCCTGACTTTGTCCGAATAATACTGTTCGGCGTAACTGTACAACATGAAGACCGCGCTCGTAATCATTGTGCTGCTCGTGGCGGTGTTCTTAGCGTTTGCGTACTTGCACAGCAAGTCGATTGACCGCGCCCACCTGATCAATTCCGCCAACGCGTTGTTGGTCGCTCACGAGCAGTTGCAGAAGAATGGGGCGATCACCAATGCCAGTCGATATACTCGCGTTTACGCTTTCACGAATCAAATGACCGTCGGAGGGACTGGGTTTGTGTGTGAGTTGGCAGCGGACGTGCCGGGCTTCACGAACGTCGGGTCTCTGGTTGCGGCGACCGATGGGACGTTGATCTGGATCGACAGCCAGAGCGGTCCTGTCATCATGCGTGGGCCGGATCGTCGGATTGTGATACCAGGACGGTTTCATGATTTCTAGAACGAGACATGCGCCGGACCAGCCGCTGGACCGAATGACGAGGAGCGCGATCAGCCGAATGTTCCAATACGATTGTCCTTGGCGCGCTCCTCGTCATCGGTCAGCTATTCGTTAATCACAGCCCCTGCATTTTCCGTTGCGTGATGGCCTTCGACTTCGTCGCCACCAAATATCGCAGAGCATCCGCCGCGTCATCGCCGCCGCCTCCATGCTCGTCGGCATCCACTTACGAGACACGTCTTCTGGCCGGTGCGGATCGTGTTGCAGGATTGGCAACGTCTCCAGCAGCCGCGCACATTGCGCATGAATAAACGACGACGGACGGATGTCGCCGGCACGTCACCGAACCGTAGCAAAATTTCCGCCCAGCCGTTCACGCGATCCCCGAACCGCGGGGTGGCGAAAAAACAATTTCCCACCGGTAGAACCACAGGATTCCTCGCTACAAATTATATGCTTGCGAACAAGCCCGCTGCCGCGAATCATCAAGCATGAAGCAAATCATCATTCTCGGATTGGTTGGGATGGTGGCTGGGGCGCTGAACGCCGCCGACTCCAGTCCCAAAGAACAAATCACCAACGCCTCCAAGCGGTTGGGTGACCAGAATAATTATAGCTGGACCACCTCGACGAAGGAGGCCGACGGCAGCGCTGGAAGGCTGGGGGCTATCCAGGGCAAGGCCGAAAAAGATGGCGTTACTTTTCTGGGATTTTCCGTCGGCGAACTCCCGGTGGAGGTTTACATGAAAGGCGACAAGGGGACAGCCAAGGCGCTGGAAGGATGGCAGACGTTTGACGAGATCGCGCAAACCGGCGGCACCGCCGCGGCCGTCGTGCGCTTCCTGCGAAGTTACCAGACGCCGGTTACTGAATCCGCCACCTTGGCCGGCAAGGCAAATGATCTCAAAGAGGCGGACGGCGCTATTGCGGGCGAGCTCAAGGAGGACGCCGTCAAAGAGATGTTGCTTTTCGGGACGCGCCGTCGCGAGGGTCAGGAACCGCCGAAGACAATGGACGCCAAAGGGTCCGTCAAGTTCTGGATCAAGGATGGCGCGCTGACCAAGTGCGAGATCAGAGTTCAAGGGAAGGTCACCGCCGGCGAACGCGAATCCGAGATCAATCGCACCACGACGGTGGAGATCAAGGACGTCGGCACAACGAAGCTCGAAGTGCCCGACGAGGCAAAGCAGAAGATGAGCTAGCCTGCGTTGGTATGGCTCTGTCCTTTCAACT
>CAYIOH010000280.1:0-5770 GCA_964364975.1 uncultured Bifidobacteriaceae bacterium | reverse complement strand
CCCTTGGACAGCGTATTCGTAAAACTCAGCGACCTCGACGGGATACCGCCAATCTGGGCGTCGTTTACGAATGAGGGGATCGCCCGTAATCCGGAGTGCGAATCGTTTTCCGACACGATATCCAAGCATGGGAATGGATGGAGTCACCGCCTCGCATTGGATATTGCGCGGAGGCCACAAAAACTTCGTAAGATGTTTTATCTTTTTGACAGGCGCCGTGCCACTGCCTGCCCATGTGGCGTTGTCTCCCCAAACGGCAAATCCGGGAGCAAAGTAGAAGACAAGATAACCGTCGGGCGACTTCAGGAATTCTGGGTATTCTAGCACAAAATTGGCTGAGTGAAAAACGAGTGGTTGGTTTACCCAAAGTGGTTCATCAGGCCAAAGAATACCGTCGATCTTGTGCGCGACATATCCAACTACACGCACCTCAGTAATAGTTGGCTCTTTGAGCCAAAGATATGTGTCACCAACTTCGATTGCCGGTTGGAACTCAACTTCAACACGTGCGGTGTAATCCGGTGGGGATTTCATTTGCCAAATTCCGCGCAGTTTAGCGCCCGCTCAATCCTCCCCATCACCTTGTCCTTCCCGATCACCTCCAGCAAATGATACAGGCTCGGGCCGGCGGGGTTGCCGGTGCAGGCGAGGCGGACGGGGTTCAATGATGTGCTCATCTTCATGCCGGGAATTGTCGGTCGAAGTCTTCATGGCTGCCAATCCAAACCCAAACCCAAAGATCGCCTTCAAACCTCTGGGCAACTGCACGATAGTCGCGAGTCACCCGCACAGACCAGAAACGCGGGTCGGAACGCAACCGCTCCAATTGGAGGGAGGGGTGAGCGGGATTTTGGGAGAATTTTTCGTGCGCCGTGCGTGCGGCGCTCTTGATGACAGGAGGGAGTGCGTGATAAGCCTTCCAGAAATCTTCCGTACCGAGCGATTTCACTTTGGCTTGTCAAAGTCGCCGTCGCACAGTTCCGAAAAGGCGGCGGGATTTGACTTTAGCTGCGCCGCAATTTGATCGCCCAACGCCGTTAGCGCCGGGCGCGGGCGCGGGTCGCTGATGATGCGCTGCCATTTGGCATCACCCTTGAGTTCCGGCAAAATGGTTGGCAGGTCGTCGGCCAACTTTTCCCGATCCTCGGCCGGCAGCGCGAGAATCGCGGCTTCAATTTCGGCAACTGTGCTCATCTTGCCGATAAGCTACTCGGTCATCGGAGTGCGGTAAAATGCTTTTTTCACCCAAACACTCCCAGCGCCCGCTCAATCCTCGCCAGCGTCTTCTCTTTCCCGATCACTTCCAGCAAATGATACAGGCTCGGGCCGGAGGGGTTGCCGGCGCAGGCGAGGCGGACGGGATGCACGAGCACGCCGGCTTTCACGCCGAGTTCGCCGGCGACGGCTTTCAACGCGGCTTCGAGGGCCGCTGCGTTGAACGGGTCGGCTTTGGCAAAGGCGTCGCGGAGTTTTTCGAGGCGCGGTTTATTTTCGGACACGAAACTTTTCTTCCTCCCGTTCAAGGACTCGGAGCAATGCCACTCGGTGGAATGTGCTGCATCGCCTCTCTAATACGTCTGACGGACTCGTCTCTTCCAAGAACCTCAAGCGCGTGATAAAGGCTCGGCCCGACGTAACTGCCGCTTATCGCAACTCGACAAGGATGAACGAGTTCTTTGGGCTTCACTTGGAGTTCACCAGAAACCTGCTTGAGTGCTTGTTCAGCATAGCTTGCCGTAAACTCGTTAGGGCTTACCATCTCAAAACGATTCGCAAGCGGCTGAAGCTTCAAATCAACTCCCGGCGTTAATACCGTTTGGTAAGCCTCAGCAGGTATCACCGGGTTGTCGGTGAAGTAAAATCCGGCGTAGTCCTTCAGTTCGCTGAAGGTTTTGATTTTTCCCTTGCACGTATCTAGCGCTTTCTTGACGCGATCAACCGGAACTTTGTTGGTGTCAATGCCGGCCTTGGCGAGGGCGTGGACGGAGAGTTCGTAAAAGCGGTCGTTCGGCAGCTCGCGGCAGTATTCGCCTTGCAGCCAGGTCAGTTTCTCGAAATCGAACTTGGCGTTGTGCCGGAGAATTTGCGGCAGATCAAACCGCTCGACAACTTCGGCGAGGGAAAGTTTTTCGGTGTTGCCCTTGGGCGACCAGCCGAGGAGGCAGAGGTAATTAGTGACGGCTTCGGGCAGGAAACCTTCGTCGAGATAAGTCGTGAGGGACGCGCCGCGGTCGCGCTTGCTCATCTTGCTGCCGTCGGCGTTCAGGATGAGCGGGATGTGGGCGTAATGCGGCGGTTGTACGCCGAACGCCTTGAACAGCGCAATGTGCTTGGCGGTGTTGCTCAGGTGATCCTCGCCACGAATGACGTGCGTGATGCCCATCTCCAGATCGTCCACGACGTTGACGAAGTGGAACACGGGCTGGCCGTCGCTGCGCACGATGACGAAATCGGGATCAGCTTCCTCGCGGTCGGTGAGTTTGCGCAACACGTCGCCGACAACAAGGGCGGGGATGAGGATCGGCTCGCGCTGCATCTTGAATTTGATTGCGCCTTCGTGTTCGTAGGCGAGGCCGTGGGAAAGCAACGCCTCGACGCGACGCTGGTAGTTCTCCTTCCGTTGCGATTGGAAATACGGGCCGCGGTCACCTTTGTCCGGCCCGGTGGCATCGCTGGTGAGCGGGCCTTCATCCCAGGCCAGGCCTAGCCAGCGGAGGCCATTGAGGATGACATCCACGGCTTCCTGCGTGTTGCGCGCGGTGTCGGTGTCTTCGATGCGCAGGACGAACGTGCCGCCGGTGTGGCGGGCATAAAGCCAGTTGAAGAGCGCGGTGCGCGCGCCGCCGATGTGGAGAAAGCCGGTCGGGCTCGGAGCAAATCGAACGCGAGATTTCATAATTATCTTAACCGCAGATTACCTGGATTGCCGCGGATGAAAAAGAAATTAAGGGCCGGAAGATGGATCTCAGTCCAGGCCATCAATCCCCTGTGGACTTTGAAACGCAACTCAACTAAAAGAAACCCATGCCTCATGCACGCACACCTGCTGTCCACCAAATCGGGGCAAGACCACTCTTCATCCTGGTGCTGCTCACGAATGTTGGCTTATCGGCCGGCGATGCGTGGGACAACCGGTCCGATACTTGGGTCGCCACGGACGCACTCGGGCGCAAGGTCCCAACCTTCCCAGAAGTTTCCGCGCCGCGAGCCGACCGCACGGTTAGCATCTTTTACTTCCTCTGGCATGGGGCGCACATTCAGGGCGGGCCTTTTGACGTGACGAAAATTCTCGCCGCCGACCCCGACGCAATGCAGAAACCGGACAGCCTGCTTTGGGGACCGTTGCACGTGCCGCATCATTGGGGCGAGTCGCTCTTCGGCTACTACCTCACCGATGATGAGGGCGTGCTCCGCAAGCACGCGCAAATACTCGCTGACGCGGGCGTGGACGTGGTGATCTTCGACGTGACGAACCAGATCACCTACCGAGATTATTACCGGGCACTGCTGCGCGTCTGGTCCGAAATGCGGCAGCTTGGCAACCGAACGCCCCAGGTCGCCTTCCTCACGCCTTTCTGGGATCCCGCCAAGGTCACTCGCGAACTGTGGCGCGATCTCTATCAACCCGCGCTGCATCGCGACCTTTGGTTCCAGTGGGAAGGCAAGCCGCTGATTCTCGCCGATCCGGAACTCATCTTCGACCGCGAGGAGAACGCGCACCAGAACACGCCAGCCGAACTACAACCCGGCCACACCCTCGGACAATCGTTCAAATCGGAGCGCGCCATTCGCGCCATCAGCGCGCGCTGCCCAACGTGGAACACACCCGGCAGCGCCCTGACGTTGACGCTGCTGCGCGGCGGTCCCGGCGGAGAACGGATCACCGCCGAACGGTTCCATGACGTCGGCGACAATGCTTGGTTGCAGTTGAAATTGAAGCAGCCGTTGCCGCCCGGCACTTACTATTTGGAAGCGTCCGAACCGGGTGGCCACATCGGCTGGTGGAGTCACAGCGAGGATAAGTTTGCGCGGGGCGAAGCGTTCGCGGATGGCAATACGGTCGCGGGTGATCGCACACTGCGGCTCGCATTTGCCGACGGCGACACGCGGCAAATTCTCGATTTCTTCACTTTCCGCAAACCGCAGCCGGATTATTTCCAAGGGCCGACCAAGCCGGGCATGTGGAGTTGGCTCGAAGTTTTCCCGCAGCATGTCTTCACCAATTCCGCCGGACAGAAGGAGCAGATGTCCGTCGGCGTCGCGCAAAACGCCGTCCACGGTCGCCTCGGCTCGATGAGCGAACCGGGCGCGCAAGGGCGCAGCTTCCATCAGGGCGTCACCGACCCGCGCCCGGATGCCGTGCGTTACGGACTGAACGTCACCGAACAGTGGGACCGCGCGCTCAAGGAAGACCCACGCTTCATTTTCGTCACTGGCTGGAACGAGTGGATCGCGGGCCGCTTCGCCGAATTCAATCGCATCAAGCTGCCGGTGATGTTTGTGGACCAATTCGACCACGAGCACAGCCGCGACATCGAGCCGATGCGCGGTGGGCACGGCGATGATTACTATTACCAGTTCGTGAGTTACATCCGCCGTTACAAGGGCGCACGTCCCCTGCCCTCCCTCGAATCACGTCCGATCAAGATTGATGGGCGCTTCGACGACTGGGGCGACGTGCAGCCGGAGTTTCGTGACGCTATTGGCGATCAAGTCCGCCGCGAGCATCGCGGCTGGGCCACCAACGTCATCTATCGGAACTTCACTGGTCGGAACGACATCGTCGCGGCCAAGGTGAGCTGGAATAAAACGACAGCTTGGTTCTATGTCGGCACGCGGGAACCGATCACGGCACCTGGCGGCACGAATTGGATGCTCCTGTTCCTCGACGCGGATGCTGACGCGAAGACCGGTTGGTTAGGTTACGACTTCGTGATCAACCACGCCGGGACCGGGACGCTGGAACGCAATACCAGCGGCAGATTCACGTGGTCGCGCGAAGGCGAAGTGAAATGGCGCGTGCAGGGCAACGAGCTGGAGCTGGCGATTCCGTGGAAGTCGCTCGGTTTGAAATCTTCACCAGCCAAGCTCGACTTCAAGTGGGCGGACAACTGCCTTCAAGCCGGCGATTGGACCGACTTCACGCTCAACGGCGACGCGGCGCCGAACGACCGGTTCAACTACCGCGCACAGCCACGCGCGAAGCCGCCGGAGCGGTAGCTTCCCAAAATCCAACCGCCACCAAAGAAAATGAAAACCATCTTCCACTTCGTCGCCTTGGGGATTGCCACGGTGATTGGTTCCGCCGAAAATCCCGCCGTGGCTCAAACCAATCAAAGCGCCGCCCGCAGCTGGCTCGAGCACGCGGAACTCGCGCCACCTTTTGCCATTCCGGCGACCAAGACCGCCTGGGAAAAGCAACGCAAGCAAGTGCGCGCGCAGGTTTGGGAACTGCTCGGCAAACTGCCGCCGCGACCGAAAGTTCCCAAAGTCGAGATGCTCGCCCGGGAGGATCGCGGGGATTACACGCTCGAGAAATTTCGCTTCGACAACGGCGCGGGCGCGACGGTGCCGGGCTATCTCCTGCTCCCGAAAAATGTTTCCGGCAAAGCGCCGGCGATTCTCTATTGCCATTGGCACGGTGGCGAATATGCCATTGGGAAGGAAGAGTTGTTCCAGGCCAAGCACACACCGGAAGCGCCCGGCCCGGCCTTCTTGAAGCGCGGATTCGTCGTGCTGTCGATTGACGAGTATTGATTCTGCGACAGCA
>CAYIOH010000279.1:0-5829 GCA_964364975.1 uncultured Bifidobacteriaceae bacterium | reverse complement strand
CGGGCCAATGTGCGGGGCCGGGTCTGCCCCGTAGCCAATCGTCATCGCGCTGAGTGTGGCGGTGGCTTTCTTCACGAATTCATCACGAATCTTTTCATGCACCAGCCAGCGCGTGGCCGTGCAACAAACTTGGCCGGCATTGAGCGTCACCGCCCCCGCGAGCGCATCGGCCACAGCACTCACGTTCACGTCATCAAAAATCACCGCCGCACCTTTGCCGCCCAGTTCCAGCTTCACGGGCACAAGATTTCGGCCGCACGCTTCCGCGATGAGGCGTCCCACCTCCGGCGAGCCGGTGAACGACATGCGCTTGAGCCCCGGATGACGCGCGAGCGCCGCTCCGGCAGTATCACCGAAGCCGGTGACGACATTGACGACGCCCGACGGCACACCGGCCTCTTCCGCCAGTTTCGCGAAGTAGAGGGTCGAGAGCGGCGTATCCTCGGGGGGCGTGAGGACCGCTGTGTGGCCGGCGGCCAGCGCCGGCGCGACGCCCCAGCCGACCAGCAGGAACGGAAAGTTCCAAGGAAAGATAAAACCGCACACGCCGTATGGCACGCGAACCGTGTGCGCGTCAAAGCCGGAAACCGCAATCGGTTCACGGCTGCGCGTATGCACCGCCAGGTCGGCGTAGTAGCGAAAGGTTTGCGCGGCGTGCGGTACGTCAAAGGCGGCGGCCTGGCCGCGCGGCTTGCCGACATCCAGTGATTCAATTTGCGCGAGGATGTCCTGGTGTTTGGTGATGAGATCGGCGAGGCGATGGAGAATCACCGCCCGGTCATTGACTGGCATCGTGGCCCAGCCACTTTTCCGGAACGCCTCTTGCGCGGCGACAATGGCCGCATCCACGTCCACATTCTCGCCCGCCGACACTTTGGCGAGCATCTTGCCCTCGCCCGGATCGAGCGTTTCAAAAGTTTTTCCGCTTCGGGCTTCGATCCAACGTCCGCCGATGAACAGTTTGAGCGGCTGGGCCGAGAGGAACTTGGAAACTTCAGGATTGAGTGAGGTCATAACTGGTTCGCCGGTTGAATCGTTTTGCGATCAAGTGCTACGTGTTTCCGCGCTGCGGTGCAACACCGGGATTCATCGCGTGTTTCATACCAAAGACTGCGGCGAAAGTGAAGTGGACAGAATGATAGGTTTCGAGAAACCACTTTGGCCGATGCGTCTCGCGGACAGATGCCCGCAGCGTTGCTCACTTCGGCAACAGCACGATCAAGTCCCCGTGCGGTCGGGCGATGACGTGGGCGGCAATGAGTTTGCCAAGGCCACCGACGGCTTTGGCTCCAGCATCCACGGCGGCTTTCACCGCGGCGACGTCGCCCTTCACGATCACGGTGACGTAGGCGGCACCGATCTTCTCCTTGCCGACGAGCGTCACGTTGGCGGCTTTGAGCATCGTGTCGGTGGCTTCGAGGACGGCGGTGAGGCCCTGGGTTTCGATGATTCCGAGTGCTTCTTGTTTCAAGTTCATAGGTTGGTTGGCAGGTTGCGGAAAATCCGTCGGCAGAAATTGATCGCGCCCGCCGAAAAGCGGATTCGATGCGTTGGGAAAATCAAGGATCGCGTCGAGCGCTGGCTCGGGTCGGGACAAACAGCGAACGGTTGCGGAGGCGCCCAATTCCTTCGCGCGGGCTTCGGCAAAAGCGAGCGCGGTCTCGACCGCGGCCACATCGCCCTGCAAGCGGAGCATCAGGTTTTCATTGCCCGTGGTTTCGATGCCGAGCAGGCGCACGTTGGCGGCCTTGACGACCTGGTCGGCAATGACGGCCGTGAGGCTCAGGAAGGGGATTTCAGCGAAGCCGAGCGCCATGCGAGACGGGTTCAGTTTGTGGCCTTGGGTTGGTGCGCGCGCAATTTGTCCATGACCTCCCGCACGATTCCTTCCACTTCAACTCTGCCCACCGGCGGCGCGGTTGGTTCGGCAGTCGTGCGCGCAGCGGACCCCGTTGCTCCAACGCCCGCCCGGCGACACGCGCCGGCGGCCTCGGAAAATCCGCAGTCGGCGAGGATGCATGCAATTTTGCCCCGGATATCTTCGAGATCGGACTGTTCGCCCGGTGAAAGCAACTGCCGCGTCGTGCCGAGGTTGAATCCGCGCAGCGCCATGCCCGCGCGGAAGCCTTCGGGGAAATTCGTGCCGTAGAGCATCGCATTGATGAGGTCGAGCAACTTCAACTGGATGCGCTTGGCCTCGTCCCAGCGCCCGGCGAGAAATTCCTGATAGAGTTTCACGATGACTTCCGGCACCACGCCGCTGCTGGCGATCGTCCCGCCGTCCGCGCCCATCAGCAGCGACGGAAACAGAATCTCCTCGCAGCCGATCATGCAACTGAAGTCGGGCCGTTGCGGCTTGATGGCGTGCAGCGTGTTGAGGAAGCGCGGGAAATCGCGGCTGCTGTCCTTGATGCCCACGATGCGCGGACAGTCCATCGCCAACCGCGTCACGACCGGCACGCTGATCTCGTTCGAGAATTGCGGGATGTTGTAGAGCAGGATGTCAATGGGCGAACGCTTCGCCACTTCGCGGAAGAAATGCTCGATGCTCTCCTGGCTCACTTTGTAGTAGTAGGGGCCGGTGATGGAGACGGCGCAGCAGCCGAGGTCGGCGTAGGTCCGGCAGGCGTCGAGAATCATCGTCAGATTCGACTCCGCCGCGCCGGCGAGAATGGGCACGCGTCCGCGGTTTTCCTCGGCGACGATGCGAATGACGCGCTTCCGTTCCTCGAAGCTCAACCGGATGAATTCGCCGGTGCTGCCGTTGGGGTAGAGACCGCTCACACCTTTCTCGATGAGCCAGTTGATCATCCGGCGGAGTTCGTCTTCGTTGATCGAGCCGTCGTCCTTGAACGGAACCAGATTGGGGGTCAAGATGCCACGAATCATGGGGGGAAGAGTAGGTAACGGATGTCGGATGTCGAATGTCGAATGGATCTCGCCGACCTCACCGCCGGTAGCCCAGCGGGGCGCCGCCGTCGGGACAGATCGCCTGGCCGGTGATGAAGGAAGCTTCGGCGGACGCGAGGAAGGCGCAGACTTCACCGATTTCCTCGATCGTCGCCATGCGGCCGATCGGATGCCAGCTATCCACCATCTTCAGCGCGGCCTGCGGATCGTATTGGGTGTTCGCCCATTCCTGCATCAGTGGCGTCATCACGCCCGCGGGACAGACGGCGTTGACGCGGATGCCGTCCGGCGCCAGGTCCAGGGCCAGCGCGCGGGTGAGGCCGACCTGGCCCGCCTTGGTCGTCACGTAACCCGGCGCGGCGGCTTGGCCGATGAGACCCACTTCGCTCGACATGTTGATGATGCTCCCGCGGGTCTGGCGCAAATGCGGCACGGCCAGCTTGCAGCCCATGAAGGCGCTGGTCAGGTTTAGCCGCAGCAGCTTCTCGAAATCCGCCACGCTGGTCTGGTCAATCGTCATGGTGGGCGGATGCCAGCCGGCGTTGTTGACGAGACAATTCAACTGGCCAAAGCGGTCAACCGCGAAACGCACCGCCGCCGCCATGTCCGTCTCGATCGTGACGTCGCAACGGATGAACTCGACGGTGTGCCCGGCGGCAATGAGTTGCGCCGCCGCCGCCTTCCCGCCCGGTTCGTCGCGGTCGGCGATGACGACTTTGGCGCCGTGCTGGCCAAACACTTTGGCGCAGCCGAAACCGATTCCCTTGGCGCCGCCCGTGATGAGCGCAACCTTGTCTTTGAGTTTCATGCGAGGTCCTTGAGTTGATAAAGCCGAACGGCGTTTCCGCCGAAAATCATTTCGCGCTCCGCCACGCTCAGGTGGGCCAGACCGGTTTCCAACGCGGCGACGACGCGATCGTACGAACCCGCCAACAAACACACGGGCCAGTCGCTGCCGAACAGCACGCGCTCCGGGCCGAACGTGGCGAGCACATGATCGAGGTAGGGCTTGAGGTCGGCTGGCTGCCAGTTTGCCCAATCAGCCTCGGTGATCAGGCCGGAGAGTTTGCACCAGACATTCGGGCACTGCGCAAGTTCGGCGAGACCGCCGGCCCAATCGTCCCAACCGCGCTGCGCGATGCGCGGCTTGGCGCTGTGATCCACGACGAGCGGCAAGCCCGGGAAATTCCGTGCGACCTGGAGCGAAGCAGCCAGGTGCGGCGGGCGGATTAGCAAATCGTAAGGCAGACCGCGCCGCGCCAGCTCGCCCAGGCCGCGTTGCACGTCGGGCCGGAGCAACCAGTTCGCGTCCGGTTCGTCATGCACTTGATGCCGGATGCCCACGAGGCCGGGTGACGCGCGCAAGGCCTCCAACGTGTCGCCCACACGCGGGTCTTTCAAGTCCACCCAGCCCACCACGCCGGCGATGAACGGATGCTGACGCGCGAGGGAGAGAAACCATTTCGTCTCGTCGAGCGAACTGATGGTCTGCACAAGCACGGTGCGGTCAATGCGGTGACGGGCCAGCAGCGGCGGCAAATCGTCGGGGCCGAAGTCGCGGTAGATGGCGTTCAACTGCGGGCCGAGCCACGGATAATCGTAGCGGCCGAGTTTCCAGAAGTGGTGGTGGGCATCAATGCGCATGGGGCAAGGGCGTTGTCGGATTTGAATCCTTGGCAATTAAACAAGGTTTGCTCCGCCAGGTAAAGTCACCGTGCGGCAAGCGGAGCGCCGGTCTGCGCATCCAGCCGCCCGGCTGTGGTTAAGGATGCGGTGTGGTCATGACTTGAATAAAAGCGTCAACAGAATGCCTAGGCAGCTAAAACCGACGCCGAGAAAAAACACGGCAAACATGATATTGAGTTGCTTGCTCCAACTCGGGCACGAACCCAGTAAACGACAAGACATCGGTCGGCCACCGCCACCAACGATCCCCTTTCTGAAGCCATACACCTTCAAAAGTCCCAGCGTCGTAAAAGTCCCTCCGACCACAGCAGGTGGAAGCCAATCAGGAAGTGCGATCATAACATGCAGCCTGCGATTTTGTGTCAATACTCCGGACTGACCCGCTCACGTGCAGCGGCTTGATCGGCGTCATTTTCATTGGGTGGTGGTCGGCTTTCCATCTCGCACGGCTCTCACTTGTTCGCAGAAGGCTCTTAAGAATGTCCAGTCATGATTCTTGAGAACCGACTTGGCAAACTCGTCCCGAAGTGACGGATTAGCCCTCACCATTTCTTTGACAATCGAACGGGCCTTGTCGTCGTACCACTCGTCGGCATCTGACAGTCCAGACATGCCGGTAATACAAGGGCACGCGCATATAATAAGCCCCCACCACCGATGCTTGTGCCAACGCTCAAGTTTAGAATGTTTGCACTCAGCTCCGATATCTAATGCAATCTTTTGACTAGTCGAAATATAATCCCGAGTCCGCTGGTAAATGGGAATCGTAAAGACCCTATATTGGATGATATCCCTTCCGAAACCACAATCGGGACAGGCTTCAACAAACCACGAGCGATCAACCCCGAGAAACCAGAAAGCCGCAATGAGGGCCGGCGATAATAAAATGATGGTGAATTTTCGCTTCATCTTGCCGCCTAACCATTGTTTAGCATCTAAAGAACTTGACGCTATTGGATCATAGTCAGAAGCATTGCCGGGTCACGGCGCGCAGTTCACCACGACCTCGTCGCTCTGGACATACACGGCTTTGTATTCGCGCAGTTCGGTTTGGCCATGTGCGGTCTTGCATGGCAGCATTTAAGGCTGGCTTCGGACGTGCGGCAAGCGGTTTATTTTGACACAAAGCGTTCTCGAAAATCACTTGAATTGAGAGGCCCTTTCAAATTCTTGCTGGCATAGCGGCGTCTCGGCAGAGCGCCGCCAACCACCTGTTTTCGCGCAAAGAGTGCG
>CAYIOH010000278.1:0-5830 GCA_964364975.1 uncultured Bifidobacteriaceae bacterium | reverse complement strand
AGTTGGGTGTTGAGCCCAACCACGGTTTCCCAACCGCTTCAGCGGTTTTCCGCGCGTCGGCAAACCGCTGAAGCGGTTGGGATCCTGAGCCAGCACCAAACACCCCGCTGAAGCGGGGTGTTAATGAAAGGACCGTGAACACGCAGTCGGCTACGAGGACGATATCCCCTCAAAAAACCGAGATGCGCCGAGTTGCACGCCCAAGCATCCAACGTCGCTGGGGCGAGCGACTTTTACGCCGCTGGGCAATCAGGCCGGATTAGGCGTTGGTTGTGGCTGCGATTGCGAATCAGCCAGCGCAGTTTCAACCTTCGCGTTGTTCTCAAGAAACTCCATGACCTTTTCGTGGGCAAGCTGGTCGTAGATTTCTACGAGGCCGTTGCGCTTCTGAAGGTCTTTGAGAAACTTTTCCGGCGGCATCTGATACATCGTCGCCAGAGTCTGGACGCGGTGGAGGATTTCCTCCTGCGCAACTTTGATATCTTCCTTTTCGGCGATGCGCTGGATGAGGAAAGCCAGTTTCACGCGCTCCTTGGCGCTGCCAGCGGCGGCCGAGTAAATCGCGTCCTTTTCCTTTTCGATGATCTCGCGCGACACGCCGCGCTTGGCGTTTTCCTGAACGAGTTCATAGACCACGTTGCGCGTTTCCCGCGCTACCGAGCCTTCCGGCAAATCAAACGTCACGCGGTTCAGCAGCGCACGGAGGATTTGCGCGCGCAGGTCCTTGTTCTGCTTGAACTTCAACTCGTTCTCCAGATCGCGGCGCACGCCTTCGCGCAGCTTCTCCAGATTCTCTGCGTCGAACGACTTCGCGAATGCGTCGTCCAACGGCGGCAAAACTTTTTCCTTCACATCGACGACCTCGACTTCATAGACGCCTTTCCGGCCGGCCAGATCTTTCGTCACGAAATCGGCGGGGAAATCCACGTTCACCGTGCGCTTGTCGCCCGCCTGCGCGCCGAGCAGTTGATCTGAGAAGCCGGGAATGAACGCGCCCGACCGCATCTCGACCCAGAAACCCTTCTGCTCGGTCAAACCTTTGGCTGTGGGCGCGATGTCGGTGAGCGGCTTGTCGTCGGAGGTGCCGGTGTAGTTGACCACGGCGATGTCGCCATTCTGTGCGGCGCGGGCGACGGTCTGGAATTTCACCTGTTGTTCGCGCAGCAAGTTGATGGCACGTTCCACGTCTTCGTCCGTCACGCTCTTGGTCTCGCGTTTTACGGGCAGGCCCTTATATTCGGGCAGTTGAAATTCCGGCGCGGTCTCGATGGTGGCGGCGAACTGGAGCGGCTGCCCGCGGCCAAACTGAATTTCCTCGATGTCCGGGTAACCGAGGACATCAATCTTCTTCTCATCAATTGCTTTGCGGTAGGAATCACCGATGAGCTTGCGCTTCACCTCGTCCTGGATGTCCTTCTCGTATTTCTTGAGCACGAGTTCGCGCGGCGCCTTGCCGGGCCGGAAGCCGGGCAGCGACGCCTCTTTTTGAAAATCCTTTGTCATGGCGGCGAAAGCTTCGTCCACCGACTTCGCGTCCACTTCCACCCGCAACAATTTTCTGCACGGAGCCAAATTCTCAACCGCAACGTTCACAATGACCTTTCGATGAACCGCTGAAATGCGGAAAGCCGTTTTGTGGATTTCCCGATTCAGCGTGACGCGCAGGGTAGCAAGCGGCGGCGCGGCGTCAACAGTGTGAATTCTTTCCTTTGGCGGAAACCTCTGCAATCCTGACGCGTACATGGCCGCGCAAATCCTTTTTATCACGGGCACGGACACGAGCGTGGGCAAAACCGTGTTCGCCGCGTTGCTCACGCAACACTTACGAAAGCAAGGCGTGCGAGCCGTTGCGCTCAAACCCATTTGCTCCGGCGAACGCAACGACGCTCGCGCGTTGCGAAAGGCCGCGGCAGAAATTCTGACGCTCGACGAGGTGAACCCGTGGCATTTTCGCGCGCGACTCGCGCCGTTGCTCGCCGCGCGGATGGAACGAAAGCGGGTGCGGCTGCGTGAAGTCGTCACACACATCCGCCGCGTGGGAAAGCGATTTGACGTGGTGATGGTCGAAGGTGCGGGTGGGTTGCTTAGTCCGCTGGGCGAGGGTTTCGATTCGCGCGACCTCATCGTGGCGTTGCGCGCCAAGCCGATTGTGCTCTGCCCGAATCGGCTGGGCGCGGTGAATCAAGCATTGCTGGTTTTGAAAGCCCTCCCGCGCGCGGTGGCCGCACGCGCGCCAGTGGTGCTGGTTTCGCCGCGCAAGCCGGACCTGGCAAGCCGCACGAATCCAAAGTTGCTGGCGGAAATTCTCGGCGCACGACGCTTGCTCGTGCTGCCGTGGTTGGAGTTCAAGCTTTAGCTTGTTCGGGAGCACGCTAAAGCGTGAACTCCAACGATCTGCGCACTCATTTCCTACGTCCGATGCAATAGAGTTTGTTGTTCGTCCGAAGGAACAAATTTCCCTGCGACACGGCCACCGCAGCGCGCACCTGGTCGTCGCCTTCATCGCCCATCGGGGCGACGTGCAGCACCTTGAACTGCTCTGCGGCGGCGACCACGAATACCTTGCCGCGAAAGTCTTGGAAATAAATCTTGCCGTCTGCGCCCGTGGGCGAGGATTCGATCCGGGCCCGGGTGTCCATTTCGCCGAGCCAATCCGCCTTGCCGGTGGCCGGATCCACCCGGGCGAGGATTCGCTTGTCGGGGTTTAGAACATAAAAGCGGCCTTGGTAAAACAACGGCGTGCCGACGTCGCTCGACACCTCACGTTCCTTGCTGATCCACGCCAAATCGTTGTCACTGATGGTGCCCTTGCTGCCCATCTTGATGGCGTACACGGGCGAGCCTTTTGGCGCGGAGGCCAGCACCATGCCGCCGCCCGTCACCGGAGAAGGCACCAGCCGCCAGTGCGTGATGCGTGTCGGATTCCACGTGCCCCACCGCCAAAGCTCCTGGCCGGTGTTCAAATCGTGCCCTGTAATGCAGTCGCCGCCGGTCACGGCCAGTTCGTAACGGCCCTGATACCCAAACGGGATGGGCGTGCTGTACGCCTCATGCGCCTCACCCACTGCGTCGGTGGGCCGGATGTGTTTCCAGATTTCCTTGCCGCTCTTTGGTTCCAGCGCCAGCAGGTAGGAATCGTTTGGACCGTCCGTTCGCCCGCGACCATTGAACGGCACGTTGCGCTGAAGGATCTGAACAAAAAGTTTGCCCGCAAACAACGTTGGACTGGACGAATAGGTCCACATGTACACGAACGGGCCATAATCCTTCTGGATGTTCCGCGACCAAACGACGTTCCCGGCGAAATCAAACGCCGCCAGGTCGCCCGTGCCGTAGTAGAAGTAAACAAGCTTGCCGTCCGTGACTGGCGACGGGCACGCAAAGTTGCTGACCTGATCCTGGTTGAATCCGATGCCGGTCTGATGATTCCAAAGCTCCTTGCCGGTCTTGAAGTCGAAACAGATGGCACGGAGAGTCTTCGTGTGCGTGTCGGTGGAACTGACGAACACGTGGTCGCCCCAGATTATCGGCGTCGCGGCGGAAGGCCCGGGCAGATTCGCGACCCACTTCACGTTGTTGGTTTTGGAGAAATCGTCGGGGAGTTTTGATTCGGGTGACGAGCCATTGAAATTCGGCCCGCGCCAGTGTGGCCAGTTGGCGGCGTGGGCGACGGAAACACACAGCGCCGCCTTCAGCGCGATAACAAGAGCGGTGGCAAACGATTTCATACGATGGCGGATTCTTCGACGGCGGGTAGGGGATTGCAATTCGATTTGTGTTCGCCCCCGATGAAGTGGTGCAGGCTTGCGTCGCTAAATGGATTTCTGTCGAGAATTCAGTTGCCCCCGCCAGCGCGGATTCCTAGGCTTCGCGCTCGGTTGAAACACCAAATACATGAAGACCTACGACATCGCAGTCATCGGCGGCGACGGCACCGGACCGGAAGTTACACGCGAGGCGCTTAAAGTTTCCGAGGCCGCCGCCCGGAAATTCAATTTCAAGCTGAACTGGCATCATTACGACTTCGGCGGCGAACGCTATCTCAAGACGGGCGAGGTTTTGCCGGACAGCGCGGTCGCCGAACTGCGCAAGTTCAAGGCGATCTTTCTCGGCGCGGTCGGTCATCCACAAGTCAAGCCGGGCATTTTGGAAAAAGGAATTCTGCTCCGGTTGCGTTTTGAATTGGAGCAATACATCAACTTGCGTCCGGTCAAACTTTATCGCGCGCAGGATTGTCCGCTCAAAGACAAGGGGCCAGAGCACATTGATTTCGTCGTCGTGCGCGAAAACAACGAAGGTCTTTACACCGGCTCAGGCGGCTTCGTGTTCAAAGGCACGCCGCACGAAGTTGCCATCCAGGAATCCGTGAACACGCGGCGCGGCGTGGACCGCTGCTTGAAATACGCCTTTGAACTGGCGAAGAAGCGGCGCGGTGGCAAACCGTGGAAAGGTCTCAAGCCCGAAGACGTGAAGGCGGGTCAGACCGCGCAGCTCACGCTTTGCGGCAAGACCAACGTGCTGACGTTCGCGTTTGACCTCTGGGAGCGCGCGTTCCACGAGTTGGGCGCGAAATATCCCACCGTGAAGCGTGATTACGCTCACGTGGACGCAACCGTCATGTGGTTCGTGAAAAACCCGGAGTGGTTCGATGTCATCGTCACCGACAATATGTTCGGCGACATCATCACCGACCTCGCCGCGATGATTCAAGGCGGCCTCGGCGTGGCGGCGGGCGGCAACATCAATCCCGAAGGCACGAGCATGTTCGAGCCGATGGGCGGCAGTGCGCCGAAGTACACGGGCCAGAACGTCATCAATCCCATCGCCGCCATCAACGCGGCCGGGCTGATGCTTGATTCCCTCGGCGAAAGCAAGGCCGCCGCCGCCATCGAAAGCGCCGTGGTGAAAATCATCAACACAAAGATCAAATCGCTCGCCGCCGGCAAAATGGGCTACGGCACACGCGAGGTGGGAGATTTGATCGCGGCGGCAATTTAACCGAACGTCGGAAACCCGTGCAAGGCAGGGTGCGTCATCTCGTGCTGAATGCCATCAAGCGAAAAAACCATGCCCGCCCAGAGTTAGCCACCGGTCGTGACTTGAACCGGCGGCTTAAATTTTTATTGAAAAATGTCTTGCACACGATGTCTGCCGAATCTATAAGGCGGCAGTTCCATGGAGTACTGGTGGAAGCTTTTCAAACTATCAAATGGTTGGATGCAAGTGCCAAACAGAGTTTTTAGCATGAAAATTAAGAACATTATCCCACTTATCGCCTGTCCGTTGGTATTGGTTTTTGTTACCTCATTGTCTTTGCTCCTGACTGGTTGTGGCAAGAAGGAGGCCAATGCAGCCGAAAAGCAAAAAGACTCCGCGCCACCCAAGACGGAGCCGCAGCCCGTCGCTGCTCAGCCAGTGGCGGTGCAAGACCCATCAAACGACAACCGGCGGATGGCTGCAATTTTCTCGGCCAATCATGCTGATAAGATTCTGGATGAGAAATTGCCTGCGCTGGAGGATTTCATTTCCAGCCGAATCTCGGGAAAAGGTTTCAGCGCGATTAGTCGGGAGGTTGCCACCGCTGCGGTAAGTTCGCTGTTAAAGGACAGCAAACAGACTGAAATAGATAAGGCGTTGGACAATAATGCCTCCATGCTGCGCTTGGCCCAGATGCTTGGCGCAAATTACATCATCGTGGCGACGATCAGTTCTTACGGGACAGACAAGCAGACTACCGAAGCCTACGGTGTCAAAATGGTCAACGTGATTCACAATTTGCGCGTCAGTTACAAGATTCTGGATGGAGTGCAAGGTGGCACGCTAGCTGGAG
>CAYIOH010000277.1:0-5848 GCA_964364975.1 uncultured Bifidobacteriaceae bacterium | reverse complement strand
TCCGCGCGATCTCGCCGCTTTAACTGACCCCGTGTTGATTGCGACCGACCGACAAATCACGCGCGCTGGTTTGGACCAAATCAGTTCCGGCCTGTTGCCCAAAGGCACGGTGCTTCTGTCCTCGCGTGCGCCCATCGGCTACACGGTCATCACAGATATTCCCGTCGCCGTAAATCAAGGTTTCATTGCGCTCCTCTGCGACGGCCTGTTGCCGAATTACTATGTCCTCGAATGGGTGCGCGAGAACATGGAAACCATCGAGGGCCGCGCCAACGGCACGACCTTCATGGAAATCAGCAAAACGAATTTTCGCCCCATCGTGGCGGTTGTTCCGCCGCCCGTCGTGCTCGAAAAGTTTATGGAGATTGTTTCTCCGTGGTGGCGGCAAGTCATTCACAACGTCCGCGAATCGCGGACGCTGGCGGCGCTGCGGGACACGCTGTTGCCCAAGCTGCTGTCGGGCGAGTTGCGCCTGCCTTCGCAAGGCTTCGGCACGGCAGGCGTGAAGGCGGCGGAGAAATTGGTGGAGGCTACCGCATGAGCGCCGTTCCCGGAGCGCGGGCTTCAGCCCGCTTCACGGTTCGACCCGGTGAGTATGCCGGAATAATCCAGACGCGTCGGGCATGGCGGGCGTTGAAGCGGCGTGAACGCCGTGCTCCTCGCGCCGGGTTGCGCGGGCCGGCGGCTTGCGGCAGCATGGAGGCCCGCGCATGAGTGACGAGCCGTTGCCGAAATCCGAAATCATCCTCTACCAGACGGAGGATGGACGCACGCGCGTGGAAGTGCAATTCAAGGGTGAGACGGCCTGGCTTTCGCTGAACCAGATGGCGGAGTTGTTTCAACGGGACAAATCGGTCATTTCCAAGCACATCAAGAACACATTCGACGAAGGTGAACTGCGCCCGGAGGCAACGGTTGCAAAATTTGCAACAGTTCAAACTGAGGGAAGCCGGACGGTCAGCCGTGAAATCGAGTTTTACAACCTGGATGTGATCATCTCGGTCGGCTACCGGGTGAAATCGCATCGCGGCACGCAGTTCCGCATCTGGGCGACGCAACGATTGCGGGAATACATCATCAAGGGTTTCACGATGGATGACGAGCGGTTGAAAAATCCGCCGGGCAAAGGCCAGAAGGATTACTTCGACGAGCAACTGGAACGCATCCGGGACATCCGCTCCTCCGAGCGGCGTTTTTACCAGAAGGTGCTGGAGATTTACGCGTTGAGCGTGGACTACACGCCGGACACGGAGATGTCCCGGAAATTCTTTGCCACGGTGCAGAACAAAATGCACTGGGCCACGCACGGCCAGACGGCGGCGGAGGTGATCCATGCGCGGGCGGACGCGGGCAAGCCGCTGATGGGGCTGAAGTCCACCCGCCCCGGCGGCATCGTGCGGCGGGAGGATGTGGCCATCGCCAAGAACTACCTCAACGAGCATGAACTCGGGGTGCTGAACCGCATCGTGAACGCCTACCTTGAATTTGCGGAACTTCAAGCGCGCCGTCGCCGGGTGATGATGATGCGCGACTGGATCGCGAAGCTGGATGAGTTCCTGACGATCTCCGACTTCGAGTTGCTGGATCATGCGGGCAAGGTGTCGCACGAGGCGGCGCTGGCAAAGGCCGAGGCGGAATACGAAAAATTCCGCAGACTGGAAGACGCGAAGCCTTCGCCGGTGGAAAAAGATTTTCAGGAAGCCATCGAAAAAGTGAAACAGTTGGAGAACAAGGCGAAGACGAAACGCAAAAAGCAGCCGTGAGCAACCAGGGCACAGAATCGCAGTTTGAGGAAACGACGATTGATCGTCTCCGCGCGCTTGGCTACCGCTACCAATACGGCGGTGACATCGAGCGCGACTGGCGCGAAGTGGTGATGACGGACTGGCTGCGGGCGTTCCTGCAAAAGAAATATCCCAAGCTGCCAGCGGAGGCGTTGGAGGAAGCCATCGTAAAAGCGTCACGCCCGGAAGGCGTCACGACGGAGCAGCGGAACAAGAATTTTCACGCGCTGCTAACGCGCGGGTTCGAGCAGAAATACCGCAAGCCGGACGGCACGGAGACCTTTGAGCACATTTACGTCGTGGAGTGGGCCGCCGACAAATGGGCGGACAATGATTTCTGTGTCGTCAATCAGTTGACCATTCGCGGCCAGAACGACCGGCGGCCGGACATCATCGTTTACCTGAACGGATTTCCAATCGTGCTGTTCGAGTTGAAGAACCCTTACGAGGAAGAGCCGAACACGCTCGGCGCGTTCAACCAAGTGCAGCACTACAAGGCGGGGATTTCGCAACTGTTCGACTACAACGCGCTCGTGGTTGTTTCCGATGGCGGCATGGTGGGCCATGCGGATGACGACACGCCGCACGCGGTTGGCTCGACGCTGCACGGGATGTGGACTTCGACCTGGGAATGGTTCGCGCCGTGGAAAAGCATCAACGGGCGCGACGTGGTGGAAAGTTCCACGGGCGCGATGAAGACGTTGATTGAGGGGTTGTTTCCGCCGGAACGGTTGCTGGATTATATCCGGCATTTCATCGCGTTCGAGGTGGTCAACGACAAGATCGAGAAGAAGGGCGCGAAGTATCACCAGTATTTCGGCGTGCGGTTCGCGGTGGAGGAAGCCTTCCGCGCCACGCGACCGGACGGCGACCGGAAAATCGGTGTCATCTGGCACACGCAAGGTTCGGGCAAGTCGCTTTCGATGGCCTATTTCGTCGCCATCCTGCGGCACGACCCGCGCATGGAGAACCCAACGTTCGTCATCCAAGTGGACAGCACGGACATTGACGACCAGTTGCACGATCAGTTTGTGGCGGTGAAGGCACTGGTAGGTGACGTGCAACACGCCGAGTCCATCGAGGAACTCCGTTCGCTGCTGTCAGGCGATGGCGGCGAAGTGATTTTCTCGACGATTCAGAAATTCCAGTTGGGCGAAACGGAAGTGGTTCATCCGACGCTTTCAACCCGCAGCAACGTCATTGTCATTGCCGATGAAGCGCACCGAAGTCAATACGGACTCAGGGAGGGTTTCGCGCACCAGCTTCGTCGTGCGTTGCCGAACGCATCGTTCATCGGCTTTACCGGCACGCCTATCAGTTTCGCTTCCGCCGATACGCAGGCGGTCTTCGGCAACGTCATTCACAGCTACGACATGCTTCAGTCGAAAAAGGACCATTCGACCGTGCCGGTGTATTACGAGCCGCGCCTCATCAAGCTGGAACTGACCAACGAGCAGATTGACGCGGAACTGGCGGAAATCACCGAGGAGGCCGGCGGCGATGCGGCGCAGATCGAACGCGCACGCTGGGCGGCCATCGCCGAGGCCGCCGGGACAAAGGAACGCATCGCCGACCTGGCGAAGACGTTGCTCGATCATTTCCAGAAGCGAAACAAGATGCTGAACGGCAAGGCGATGGTGGTTTGCATGAGCCGCCGCAATTGCGTGAAGCTGTATGATGCGCTGACGAAATTGCCCGGTTGTCCGGAAGTCAAAATCGTTATGACGGGCAATCTCGCCGAAGACCCGCCGGAATGGAGTCAGGCCGGCCATATCACTACCAAGCCGCAGCGTAACGCGATCAAGGCGCGGATGAAGGATATTGATGACCCGTTGAGAATCGTCATCGTGCGCGACATGTGGTTGACGGGAACGGACATTCCGTGCCTGCACACGCTTTACGTGGACAAGCCGATGAAGGGTCACACGCTCATGCAGGCCATTGCGCGCGTGAACCGGATTTTCAGCAACAAACCGGGCGGCCTCGTGGTGGATTTCATCGGCATCAGCGACCAACTCAAGGAAGCAACCAAGAAATACACGCAGGGCGGCGGCGCGGGAAATCCCGCACCGAACATCAGCGAGGAAGCAAAGGCGGTTTTCTTGCAGACACTCGCGGACGTGCTCGATTTGCTGCCGGAACTGCCAGCGAACAAAGGTTACGGTGACTGGCGCGCGATGCCGAACATAGAATTCGAGGATTTATTTCTCCTGTGCTGCGGGCATCTCACCGAGACTGATGAGTTGCGGGATGACTTTCTGGCGACAGAAGCCCGGCTCAATTCCGCGTTCTCCCTCGTCAACCATCTGCCCGACTGCATCGGCTACGCGGATGAAGTAGTGTTTTACCAGCTACTCCGCAAACAACTCATCAAGACGACCTCCGGCCCGTCGCCCAAGGACCAACAGAAGGCCAAGGCTGTCCGCGAGTTGTTGGATCGGAGCATTGAAAGCAAAGGCGTGGTGGACATCTTTGCCGCCGCCGGGATTGAGAAGGCGGACATTTCGATTCTGGACGAGAAGTTCCTTGAGGAGTTCAAGTCACACGAGCAGGAGAATCTGCGGCTCAAATTGCTGGCAAAAATCCTCGCGGACGAAATCCGTGTGCGCGAGAAAATGAATTTAGCGAAATATCGGTCGTTCAAGGAAATGCTGGAGCAGACTCTCCAGAAATATCACAACCGGGCGATTCAGGCGGCGGATGTCGTGCGCGTGATGATTGAAATCCGCAAGGACATTGATAATGAAGCCACGCGCAGCAAGGCGTTGAATCTCACGCCCGAAGAAATCGCGTTTTACGACGCGGTCGCCGCGAACGTCGCCACCCTGTTCGACGAGAAAACCCTGTGCGATTTAATCCGTGATGTTGTCCAGACCGTGAAAAAGAATTTGAAGGTAGATTGGACAAAGCCGCACAGGGAAGACGTAAAGGCCGGTGTGCGGGCCGCTGTCAAAACTGTGCTCAGGAAGCGAGGCGTGACAAAGGAATTGCTGGACGCCTTGACTGACAAGGTGATTGTCCAAGCCGAAGCCCTATTCAAAGAATGGCCGCTGGCGGCCTAAGACTCAGGACTTTAGACTGGAGACTTCAACCTTCGCCCTTCCTTCACGCCGCCATCGCCTTCTTCGGCTGGAATTGAATCCTGTCGCCCTGCTTCTCCGGCGCGATTGAGAACCACGTCTTGGCATCCGCTGGCCGCACGAGTTCGCGGTAGTGCTTGAAGATAATTTGCGGGCTGTTTCCCGCTTCCAACGCCACTTGCGCCACGTTCTGAATGTCCGCCAAATGAAGCCGTGCTTTACCAAGGAACCGCCGGCATGTTCTCACCCTCGCGCGGATCGGCAGCGGGGAGTCATTGGGAACTTACGCAAACAGGAAAGCTCAGATCGGGGAAAACTCTCACCTTTGTCCGAACCTAAAAACTACTCCAAAACGCACCCACAAAAACGTGGACTTCTTAATAGTGGTGCCAGAGGAGGGATTTGAACCCCCGACCAACCCCGACATCTGATGTCGGGGCTGCTCTACCTTGGCGCTGGCGGGATCAGTTTCTACGTCCAAACCAAGCAAGAACTCGTTCGGGTTTCTTCCACTGTTTGAAGCTGCGTTCCTGAGACCGCGCAAACTCCAGGCTTTCCACCTCTTGGCTCGCCACCAGCGTCCAAGGCGCGTCTTTCGCGGTGGTGTAAGTGTGGCCCCGCGAATGTTGTTCGAGCCGCCGCGGCAAGTCTGTGGTTGAGCCGTAGTAGTAACGGCCAGACTTGGAACGAAGCACGTAAACAATCGCGGGCATGAAGGTGGTGCCAGAGGAGGGATTTGAACCCCCGACCAAAGGCTTATGAGTCCTCTGCTCTACCCCTGAGCTACTCTGGCAACGCGACGAAAATACTACGCGCGCCTTAAAAGCGGAAACAAGTAATTTCGTCGCTCCGCCATGTTTGGCGGTGCATCCTTAAGTTGACGGTGTCTTGGAACGTAGCGCAGACTTCCAGTCTGCTGTATCGCCGGGTGCCAGCCAGCAGAGCGTGGGGCAGGCTGAACGTTCGAAATGGAACCGCGCGCTT
>CAYIOH010000276.1:0-5873 GCA_964364975.1 uncultured Bifidobacteriaceae bacterium | reverse complement strand
CCATCGGATGGAGGAGAGGGCCGGGGAGAGGAGGCGTTTCTGTGGACTCCCCTCTCTCCAGCTCTCTCCCCACTCGTTCCTCGCGGGGAGAGAGTGGAGCACTGCAATTTCTGGAACGCCACTTTCAATCCCACGCTTCTAACCTTCATGGCTTGACCGGCGGCAGGGCGAACGCCACATAAGCATCGCCGAGGTGTGGTTCGAGTTTGCTGCCGGTCGCGGCGATGACGATGAACTGGCGGCCACCAATTTGATACGTCGCCGGGGGCGCGTTGCCCACCCACGGCAGATTGGCGGACCAGAGTTCAGCGCCCGTATCCTTGTCGAAGGCGCGAATTTTGCGATCGCGCGTGCCGGCGCAGAAGACGAGTCCGCCCGCCGTCACGATGGCGCCCCCATAATTTTCCGTGCCGGTCTTCGGCACGCCTTGCGCGGTGAGTTCAGGATGTTCACCGAGCGGCACTTTCCAAAGGAGTTTTCCCGTGTTGAGATCCAGGCAGTTGAGCGTGCCCCACGGCGGCTTGTTGGCCGGGTAACCCTCGTAGTCGAAGAACCGCGGGTAGCCCGCGAAGCTGTAAACGGGCCGCTCCGGTTTCGGCGGCGCAGGCGGCAGCGGGCGATCGCGCAACATCAGGTAATCCACGAGCGCCTTCAGGTCCGGCTCGCTGATCACGTTTTCTGGATGCGCGGGCATGGCGTTCTTGCCGGTGCGGACCTGGTTCGTCACGGCTTCATCCGCCAGACGATGCCTAAGTCCGCGCAGCGCCGGCGCGGTGCCGATGCCAAGCCGGTTCGTGCCGTGGCATTGCGCGCAGGTGGCTTCAAAAACCATTTGTCCGCGGGTCTTCGGCGCTTTCGGGTCATCCGGCGGATCGTCATCGCGGAAGATCGTGATGAGCCAGCCCAGGTGATTGGCGGTGACGTAGAGCCGGCTGGTGTCGGGGTCAATGCACGCGCCGGTCCATTCCGCGCCGCCGTCAATGTTGAAAAAGAGATTGGCCCGACCTTCGCTGCCCGGACGAAACCAGCCCGCCGTCGCGCTCTTGAATCGTGTCAGTGCAAAGTCCGCGGCTTCCTCCGTGCGATCTGTCAGATCGGCAGCAGTGAACTCCTGTTTCGAGAAACGTTCGGGCAACTCCAGGTCGGGCTGGTACGGCGAGGTGACTTCCCCGCGCAGATCGCTCGTGGGCGCGCGGCGCAGGCGGAAGGGGAAAATCGGTTTGCCCGTCACGCGATCCAGCAAAAGCGTGTTGCCGATTTTGGTGACAGCGGCGACTACGTCCACCCGTTTGCCGTCGCGCGTGATGGTGGCGAGATTGGGCGGTGCGGGAATATCGAGGTCCCAAATGTCGTGGCGAATTTCCTGAAAGTGCCAGAGGCGTTGGCCCGTGCGCGCGTCGAGCGCGATGACGCAATTCGCAAACAAATTGTCGCCGTGATGGCCCACGCCGATGAAATTATTCTTGGGCGAGCCGGTCGTGATGTAGGCGATGCCGCGCACTTCATCCATCGCCATGCCGCCCCAGCAATTCGCGCCGTAAGCTTCCGTTTTATCCCAGGTGTCATAACCAAATTCGCCGGGTTGCGGGACGGTGTGAAACGTCCAGAGATGTTTGCCGCTCACGACATCCAAGCCCCACACGTCCTTCTCGAAGCCCGGCACGACGATGATCCGCTCGAAGATGGTGGGGCCGGCCGTGGCCGCGCCGAAATCGCCCTGCGCGTGGCCGGGCAAAACCGTTTTGCCGCCGTCGCCAAAATCCGCGATCGGCTGGCCGGTCTTGGGATTCAACGCGTACAGAAATTTCCCCGCGCAAAACATCACGCGCGCGCTGGCGCCATCCCGGCCCGCCTGCGCGGCCGAAGCTGCTTCGGCGCGGCGAAGGCCCGGCCAATAGATCAATCCGCGAAACGCCGGCTTGCCCTCGGGCTTGAAGCGCCACAACTCGACACCGGTTTCCGCGTTGACGGCCACGATGAATTTGCCCGGCGTCGGCGCAAACATCACACCGTCCACGATGATGGGATTGCACTGGATGTAGTTGCTGCCATCCTGGGAGTGATACGTCCACGCGACCTGAAGGTTCATGACGTTCTGACGATTGATTTGATCCAGCGCCGAGAAACGCGTGCCGCCGTTGTCGCCGTGCGAGCGATGCCAGGTGAGATAGGTCTCGCGCTTGGGGAAACCGTTGGCGGGTGTGAGTTCGCCGGGCAGCGCGGCAGGAATAGTTTTGAATTCCGGCAACGCCGCGCGTTCGGCGGCGCTTTCGATCGCCCAATAATCAGACTTGCCGGCGGACGAGGTGGTCGCTTCAAAATCCCACAGGCCAATCGTGGCCGCGTCTTTCGGGAGCGGGCCGGCGGGCACGCTGCTGATTTTCCGCGCGCCGCGCGAGATGCGGACGTTGTCCACCGCGCCATCGCAGCCGAGGCTGCCTTCGACGAGTTGGCCGAACGCCAGATCGCCCGGCAGCGGCTCGCCTTGCAGCGGCGTGGCGGGCGCATCCTTCACGAGCTTGCCATCCACGAACAACCGCACGCGCTCCGGCTCGATGACCGCCGCCAGATAGTGCCACTTGCCGTCACATACGTTCGCCTCCGACTTGAATTCGCCGCCGCGGCCCGGTTGATACAGACTCAACACCCCGCTCTCAGCGTAGGTGTACAATTCCCAATGTTCCGCCGACGCCTTGGTGTCGCTGGCAACGAGAATGTTGAATGAGGCCGCGCCGTCCAACTTGGCCCAGCATTCGACGGTGAGCGGGCGCTTCCGGAACTCGGCGCGACCGGCCACCTGCATGCCGCCGCGCAACGCCTTGCCGAAAGCCGTCGAAACCGAAGCCTCACCTGACGCGGTGGCGGGCGTAGCGGCAGCGCGGGGTTCAGCGGGTTTTTCCCAGGAACGCGGCGTGGGCAGCGAGCCGGGTGGTTTGCCATTGAGTTGCGGCACGAGCCAGTCGAGGCCATCGAGGTTGTCCTGCAGGCGCGTCTCGGCATCGGCGTTCACCTCCAGGATAATGCCGACCGGCCCGTTCCAGCCGCTTGCCTTGATGATGCGCAAAAGTCGAAGGTCTTGATCGCCCTGACCCAACGGCGCAGTGCCAAGTTCATGGCTGCGCAGATCGCCATCCTTGATCATGCCGTTGAGCGTGAGCGCGAGCAGATGCGGTTTCATCTTGGGGAACAACTCGGCGAACCGGTCAATTTCTCCGTGGCCGTGATGCTGGGTATAGACCATGCCCACGTTGGCGATGCCATCCTGCTTGAGCCGCTCAATAATTTGAATCTGGTTTTCCGGCACACCAAACCAGCCGCCATGATTATACAGCGCCACCTGGCAGCCGAGTTTCGCGGCTTCCGCTGCGATGGGCTTCACGCCCGCGACCATGCGCTCGACATGCGCGACCTGCGCGGCCGGCGTGCTTTCAAATACCTGGTCCCAGCGCAAGTGCGGTCCGCCTTCGAGCATGACCCACAATTGGGGATGGATTTCGTTGCGTTTGATGCAGTCCAAAATAGCGCGAGCGTCGGAGTTGAGCGCGCCCGGAAACCACCAAGCCGTCATCTCCACGCCGTGCCGCTTCATCGCCGCCACTTCCGCGTCGAACGTGGGGATATGTTCGGCACGCCAGTCGTAGGCCAGTTTCTTGATGCCGAGTTGCTCAAGCATCCGCCCGCGTTCTTCCGGCCCGCGCTTCTTTGCGTCGAAGGGCACAATGCACCACGCAACGAGGTTGGTGCGATTGAAGAGGCGGTAGTCGGGATGAGGGGGTGGCGCGGGTTCGGCTGTCGGGGTAATGCCGAGCGCGGCGGCCAGACCCGCGGCGAAAAACGTCAGTCGGACCGTGCGTGAATGAACCATGATTCAATCTCCGTTTTCACCATTCTCTGCCCGGCGCTCCCAGCGGCGCTGCTGGCGCTCCGGCAGGCTCGTGTCCACCTTGGCGTAGTAAGTCTCCTCGCCAAACATGGCATCCGCAGCCTGCTGGAGCGCGGTGGAAGGCGTGACGGAAAAAACCTCGTGCGTTTCCATAAAAACCACTTCTCCGCCCGGGCGCTGGAAACAAAGGAACAACGGGCACTTGCCGCGATGCGCCGACACCAGGTCACGCACCGCCTCCAACCCCTCCGGCTTCAAATGCGCGGTGCGGAGGCGCAGGTGGACTTGCTTCGTGAAACGCTTCGGTGCGTCCTCCAGCGGCAGGATTTCCTGCGGAAAGATTTTCGGCTTGTCCTCGCCGGTGTTGACCTCGCCGATGACGAGCACGGCGCGGTTTGGGGTCAGCAACCCGCGATACTTGTCGTAATTCTCGTTCAGGCAGAGCACCTGCACCGAGCCTTCGAGATCTTCGAGCATGGCGATGAGATACGGCTTGTTGGACTTCTTCGACACGCCCTGTTGCACGCTGGCAATCAGCCCGCCGATGCGTGTGAGCGAGCGGTTCGAAAGCTCCGCGAGCTTCGCTGTGCTGGCCAGCGTGTATTGCTCCAGGATCGGCGCGTAAGGGGTAAGCGGATGGCCGGTGACATAGAAGCCGAGCAACTCCTTTTCATGCACGAGCAATTCGTGCTGGGGCCATTCGGGGAGATTGCTGATGGCTTCAGGCATCGGCGGGGCTTTTTCTTCCAGCGCGCCGAACAGGGAGCTTTGCCCGCATTGCCGGTCCGAAATGATGCTGGCGGCGCGGGTCAATGTGCGTTCGACTTGCGCGAACAAAGTCGAGCGCGTCTGGCCGAAGCAATCGCACACGCCCGTTTTGATGAGCGCTTCAAGGGTTTTTCGAGTCACGGTGCGGCCATCCACGCGCTCGCACAGGTCGGAGAGCGAAGTAAATTTTCCGCCCTCGTTCCGCGCTTTGAGAATCGTTTCCACCGCAACTTCGCCGACGCCCTTGATCGCCGCGAGGCCGAAGCGGATGACTTGGTTTTCTCCCTCTCCTCCCGCCGAGGGAGGAGAGGGTCGGGGAGAGGAGGTGCCTTTATCTGAACCGCCCCTCTCTCCGGTTCTCTCCCCGCTCGTTCCTCGCGGGGAGAGAGGGAACTTCAGCGCCGGCGCAAATGTCACCTGGCTCTCGTTCACATCCGGCGCGAGGACCTCGATGCCCATCACGCGCGCCTCGTTGATGAACTGCGCGAGCTTGGCGGTGTCGCCCATGTCGTTCGTCATCATCGCGCAGAGGAACTCGACCGGGTAATTTGCCTTTAGATACGCGGTTTGATACGCAACGATGGCGTAGGCGGCAGCGTGGGATTTGTTGAAGCCGTAGCCCGCGAACTTTTCCAGCAAATCATAAATCTGGTTCGCCTTCGCCTTGGGGATGTTGTTCTTCTCGTGGCAGCCCTTGACGAACGTCTCGCGCTGCTTCTGCATCTCCTCGACCTTTTTCTTGCCCATCGCGCGCCTTAGCAAATCCGCGCTGCCGAGCGTGTAGCCCGCCAGCACCTGCGCGGCCTGCATCACCTGTTCCTGGTAAATCAGGATGCCGTAGGTTTCCTTCGCGATGGGTTCAAGCAACGGATGTTCGTATTCAATCTTCACCTCACCGTGGCGGCGACGGATGAATTCAGGAATCAATTCCATCGGCCCTGGACGATAGAGCGCCACGAGCGCGGAGATGTGTTCGACGGAACTGATTTGAAATTTGCGGCACAAATCGCGCATCCCGCCGGATTCCAACTGGAAGATGCCGAGCGTGTTCGCTTTGTTGAGCAGGTCGTAGGTCTTCGCGTCGTCGAGTGGGAGATGATCAATCGGCACGTCAATGCCCTTGGTGCGCTTGACCATCTCGCAGGTGTTGCGAATGACCGTGAGCGTCTTCAGTCCGAGAAAATCCATCTTCAGCAGGCCGAGGTCGCCGACTGGATTCATC
>CAYIOH010000275.1:0-5889 GCA_964364975.1 uncultured Bifidobacteriaceae bacterium | reverse complement strand
ATTCAAAATCGGTCCGGAGTTTTGAGACAGTCTCGGAGTGACGCGCCCTACCAACCTCCCCATCCCATCGGATGGAAGAGGGCCGGGGTGAGGGCCTTTTCGTCAGCCTCGCCGCGCAACCAGGATTCTCTGGCGCCGAGAGTAATCTTCCTTCACCGCCTCGACAATCCACTTTTGCGCCTCAAAAATCTCCCGCACCGCATCCGCCTGGCCATCGCCCAGCTCAACCATGATTTTCCCGCCCGGTTTCAGGAACTCCGCCGCTTCCGCCGCGAGCCGCCGGTAAAAATCCAGCCCGTCCGGCCCGCCATCCAGCGCCGTACGCGGGTCGTAATCGCGCACTTCGGGCAGGAGCGAAGCGATTTCCGCCGTTGGGATGTAAGGCGGGTTGCTGATGATGAGGTCGAAATGCGCGTCAGGCGGCAAGGCCGCCAAACCGTCACCCCGCAGGAATTGAATCCGCTCCGCCACGCCGAGACGGGCCGCATTCTGCTCCGCGACGGCGAGCGCTTCAGTGGAAGCCTCCAGCGCGACGATTCGCGCCGTCGGGCATTTCACCGCCAACGCTATGGCGATGCACCCGCTGCCGGCGCCAAAGTCGAGGGCGGTTGAGGTAGGGCGCGTCACTCCGTGCGCGCCGACGTTCGCGGGCGGTGGTGCGGCGGGCAGAGGACTGCCCGCCCTACCTTCGTGCGAAGAGAGGAATTGCCAGCCGAGTTCGGCGAGCAATTCCGTTTCCGGTCGCGGCACCAGCACGTTGCGGTTCACCGCGATTTCCAATCCGCAGAAAGACGTTGACCCGACGATCTGTTGGAGCGGCTCGCGCTGGCCGCGGCGCTTGATCAGTTCGCGTAGCGCGTCGAGTTCCACCGGAGAAAGGGTGCGCTCGAAATTCAGATACAACTTCATGCGCGGCATTTTCAGCAGGTGCGCCAGCAGCAATTCGGTTTGCAGCCGCGGCGATTCCACGCCCTTTTTCGCGAGGAACTCCGCGCTCTTCTGGATGACTTCGAGGACCGTCACGCCCGCAGTCTATGCGGCCGGGCCGTTGACAAAAGAGGAATGTGACTGCTCCGGCCAGAGTGAATCGGGGGAAGATATTTCGAACTGACGTCAAGAGGCATTCCAAGGAGAAAATCGGCCGGCGAAATGTGGCGCGGGCGCACGGTTCTCGTCGGGGAAAGCCTGGTGCGAACCGGAAACATCCTTGCGAAAGATCGCGAGCTTCTGGCGGTCCATAAAAAAGCCGCCCGTTTCCGGGCGGCCTTGGAAAAACGATTGGATTGCGGGATCTCAGTTCCGGCGACGGATGAAACTCAAAGCCAGCAGCCCCAATCCAACCAACGCAATGCTGGAAGGTTCTGGAGCGGCCGATACGTCAGCGAACGTGGTTCCTACAAATATGTCATCTACGGAGAGTGTGGCTGCGGTTGTCGAACCGCCCTGCCTTAGATTGATGGCGGCCACTTTATTGGTTTCGGAAAAGACCGTAGTCCAAAGATCAGAAATCTCAGCCGCATTATTCCCCTGGACCAAATAGTCGGTGGGGTTCACATAAACCGAGGCTGTGTCATTGACGGTACCAGCTACGGCATTGTAGGCGATGACCGCGCGGTAATCGGTGTTGAAACTCCACACCGTCGAACCATAATTGATCACACCACCAGTGCCGGAGGTTTCAAGGTAACCCAAGACGAAGCCACTGCCGGACGATTTAACAAAAAAACGTTCAAAGAAGGCGGACGAATTTCCCGCGCTTGGCGTGACGTGCAGAAAATAATCGCCGCCCGCCGTCGCCGCAGAAACATTCAGCGTCAGACCAATATAAAACGAGGTGCCGTCAGCGATGGTGTATGGATTGTATGGCGAGCCAAAAGCGGCGTAAACATCCTGACCGGTGAACAAGCTGGCGACTTTGCCGCTATTGCCGTTAGCCACTTGAACGGGATTGGCAGCGGCGGCCGTTTGCAGCCAGGGACCCTGGTTGGTCAAATTGCCGTTGGCATAACTGTTAAAATTTTCCGAGAAGATAACGGTTGCTTGTGAGTTTACAGTCCAAACCAGCACCCCGCAGAGGCCACAGAAGAATTTTTTCATAGCACAATATTACTTTACTCAGTTTACGGCGTAATTGCCTCGTGGCAATTACTCATTGCGAGCGAATTAGAACAGAAGCCCGAAGAAAAGGCAAGAAGAATTTTTCCCAAATTAAAGGCGGCAGGCAGCGCCAACAGCAGCACCTCACGGCGCAGGCGGTTCTGATGGGAATTCGCTTTTTTGACGCTTCCCGGTTCAGAGAAAATTGCTTTTCGTCTGTGCTCACGCGGCGCCTTTGCAGTGCTATCTCCAAATATCGTCACACCTTGCGAAGATTTTTCCGGTCGCAAGTTGCAAGTTACAGATTGCAAGTCGCTTGGCTCAGGCCGGACCGACCTGCAACTTTCAACCTGCTCCCTGTATTGTCTTGTTCGAAACATCATCTTTGGTTGCGGCGTCAGCCGCGCTATGCCTCTGCGTTTGTGAAGTCAGAAATTCGAATCGCACCGGGCTGGAGTTGATGCTGTGGTAGCGCGGACGAAGGCGTGAACCCCGACATCGGATGTCGGGGTGAATCGTTAAAACGTCGGATCGTTGAAACGTGACGCGTCCGACAGTAGGGAGCTTGCTCTTTCACGGGTCAACGTTTTACCGCTTCAACGTTTTAACGGATTTGAATGATTGACCCTGAATTTCGTCCTGATATTTTGCGTCCGTCAGTTCAAGCATTTTATTATGGCAATGAAAACGACTCAAACTTCCGCCGGCCCGGCCACGCGCCGGGAATTCCTCAAGAAAACCGCCACCGCTGCCGCCGCCGTGGCCGTTAGCCCGCTGTTCCAGCGCACGGTTTATGGCCAGGCGCCGTCAGCCGGCAAAGTCATCGGCGCCAACGATCGCATCACGGTCGGCTTTATCGGCGTCGGCGGCCAGGGCATGAACGCGCACGTGCGCATCATGAAGCCGAACACGCAGGCGAACAATGTCGCCCAAGTGGCCGTGTGCGACGTGTGGCAGAAACGCGTCGGCGCGGCGAAGGAGTTTATCGAGAAGGACAACGCCGGCGCGAAGGTGGAGACCTTCGGCGATTACCGAAAACTGCTGGAACAAAAAGACATTGACGCCGTCGTCATTTCCACCCACGACCCGATTCACGCCCCGGCCATCATCGCGGCGATGGAGTCGGGCAAGCACGTTTATTGCGAGAAGCCGCTGACGCGTTACCTCGGCGAAGCGTTTGCGGTGCAGGACGTGGTGAAAAAGACCGGCAAGGTTTTGCAGGTCGGCTCGCAAGGCTGCTCGGCGCAGGCGTGGCACAAGGCGGCGGAGATGATCCAGGGCGGCAAGATCGGCCAGCTCGTCTGGGCGCAAGGTTACTACTGCCGCAACAGTCCCAAGGGCGAATGGAATTACCCCATGGACCCGGACGCCAAGCCTGAAAACCTCGATTGGGAAAAATGGCTGGGCCAGGTGAAGAAACGCGGCCCGTTCGATCCGCAACATTATTTCCGCTGGCGCAAATTTTATCCCTATTGCGCGGGCCTGCTCGGCGACCTGATGCCGCATCGCTTGCATCCGCTGATGCTGGCCATGGGCAAGCCGGAATTCCCCTCCCGCGTCGTGGCCATTGGCACCAAGACGGTGCATCCGGACAAAAAACAAACGGACGGCACGCCGGAGCGCGACGTGCCCGAGCACATCGAATTGCTGGCGGAATTTCCGAGCGGCGTCTCGCTCATGCTCGCCTGCAGCACGATCAACGCAAAAAGCCCCGGTTTCGTCCTTTACGGCCATCATGCATCGCTGGAGATCGGCACCTCCGGCGAGCGGATTGAGTTGAAGCCGGAAAAGGAATTCGCCGAGGAAATTGATCCCGAAACGTTCGACGGCCTCAAGCCCACCGAAGACATCGGCGCGCATCACAAGAATTGGATTGATTGCATCCGCACGAACAAACAGCCGAATTGCGGCATTGACCTCGCGCTTCGCGTGCAGACGGTCATTTCGCTCGCCGAAATGTCCGACCGGCTCAAGATCGCGTGCCTGTTTGACGAGAAGACCCGCAAGGTCACAACCGCCGACGGCAAGGAAGTCGCGCCGATCACCTACGGCTCGACGGAGTTGTCCTGACCAAATTGTTCAAGGGCCGGGCGCGGTTTTGCGTCCGGCCTTTTTCATGACCGCGATTTCAATTGGCCAGCGCGTATTGCGTGTTGCGTGTTGCGTCAAGAATCGTTGGACGCATCCGGTCGCCACTTGACGCAACACGCCACACGCAACACGTCCACCATGCAAACCGTCACGCTAGCCCGTCACGCGATGGCCACGCGGTTTGAACTGGTGCTGCACGGTGACCACCCCGCCGCCTTGCGCGCCGCCGGGGAGGAGGCGCTCGACGAAATTGACCGGCTCGAAAACCAGCTCAGCCTCTACCGCTCCGGCAGCGAAATCGCCCAACTCAACGCCCGCGCCGCCCGTGAACCCGTGCGCGTGACGCCGGCGGTGTTCGCGCTGCTGCAACAAGCGCAGCAATTGCACGCCGAAACGGGCGGCGCGTTCGACATCACCATCGCGCCCCTCGTGCGTTGCTGGGGTTTCATGGATGGCAGCGGGCGAATGCCGGCGAAGGACGAAATTGCCAAAGCGCGGGCCAAGGTTGGCATGCAGCACGTCCATCTTGACCCGCAAAATCGCGCCGTGCGTTTCGCGCATGAAGGCGTGATGCTCGACCTTGGCGCGATTGGGAAAGGCTACGCTGTTGGTCAGGCGGCGGAAATTCTTCGCGGTGCGGGCATCGCGAGCGCGTTGATCCACGGTGGCACCAGCACCGTTTATGCAATCGGCAGCCCACCCGGCGGCGAGTTTTGGAAAGTGGCCATCGAAACGCCGCCCGCGATCGTGGACGAACCGGAGAACCGGAGAACCGGAGAACCGGCGACCGCCGCCGATTCGCCGTCTCGCCGTCTCGCCGTTTCACCGGCTCAACCGGCAGCCATCCGACTGCGTGACGAAGCCATGTCCGTCTCCGCGATGTGGGGTCGTTCATTTCAATCGGATGGAAACACCTTCGGTCACGTCATTGACCCGCGCACCGGCGAACCGGTGAAGCGCAGCCTGCTCGCCGTTGTCGTGCTGCCGTCCGCCACGGAAACCGACGCGCTTTCCACCGCGTTGCTCACTTTGGGTGGCGCGGGGCACGAGGCTATCGCCCGATTGCGGCCCGGCATGAGAACGCTGCTGGTGGCGCACACCGAAAAGGGTTTACGCGCCGAAACGCGTGGATTTGAAGCTTTGCCGGACGGTTGCTTCTACGCCTTGAAAAATTAAATCAGTGCGGCTAGCTTTCCCGCGATGATCGAAAACCGGGACTACATGCGTGAAGCGCCGTTTGCGCCGAGAAGGACGCTGACGGTCACGCTGATCATTGTCAACGCGACCGTTTTTTTCATTCAACTGATCCTTCAAGCGGCGCGTTTGAAATTTCCTTTCGACCATTATCTTGCCTTGAGCCTCGACGGCCTTCGCCAAGGATTCGTATGGCAGTTGCTCTCGTTCCAGTTTCTGCACAGCGGGCTGCTTCACTTGCTCTTGAACTCCTGGGGCATATACGTCTTTGGCCGCCCGGTGGAAGAGGCGCTCGGCAAGTCCCGCTTCCTGCAGCTTTACCTCGGCAGCGGTGTCGTTGGTGGATTGTTGCACGTGGTGTGCAGCTACTTTCTGCCGCAACATTTCGGCGGACTGATTGACGGCACACATGTCCCCGTCGTCGGCGCCTCGGCGGGGTTGTATGGGCTGATCGCGGCATTCGCCGGATTGTTTCCCCATCAACGGCTCACGCTGCTGCTGTTCTTC
>CAYIOH010000274.1:0-5917 GCA_964364975.1 uncultured Bifidobacteriaceae bacterium | reverse complement strand
GGTACTGCAAATCCGCGCCATCGAAGGTCAGGATCAGCAAATTCTCGAACGAAATCGGCGAAGACGACGGGCCGCGGTAATGGCGGCAAGGCAGGTCGTTACGTTTCCAAAGGAGTTTACCCGTGGAGGTATCGAGGCACGCCGTTCCAAGGCTGCCAAAGTGGACATAGACGCGCCCCGGCTCGATCACCGGCGACGGCGTGGCGTAGCAATTCATCGAGGCACCGTTGCCGAGCGGTTCCGGATTGTCGGAGTGAAAGACCTTTACGTTGAACCGGATCTGCCCGGTTTCGGCGTCAACACCGATGGCGAAGAAATCATGGCCATCCTCCGTCGCCGTGGTCAGCCAGACTTGGCCGCCCATCACGACGGGAGTGGACCAGCCGCGAAATGGGATTTCGGTCTTCCACTTGATGTTGTTCGTCTCGCTCCAGTGGAGCGGAAGGCAGAAGGGTTTCGTGTCGCCCGGAGCGGAAGCGTGGCCATTGCCCCACGGCCCGCGGAACTCCGGCCAATCCGCCCGCGCTGCCGGCGCGCCAGCGGCCAACACCATCAAGGTCAGGGCAAAAAGGAATCCATGCTGGCGGACGCAGCGGGTCGCCTTGCCGGAAACGGAGAATGAACTCTGGTCGCAGCTCATTTCCGCAGGGTGCCCGGCCTGCACAGGCAAGTCAATGTCGCGGGGCCACCGTGAACGCGGGACGACCGCTGCGCTCCAATGGCTCGACGGACGCTGGAATTCCAGCGCACCGGCAATCGAGTTTACTGGTTGCCCCACCCATACGAGTCATTACCTTCTCCATCGGCGTGCGATTTCCTGTCGGCCACCGGCCCGGGAACCGAAATCGCATCCGCAAGTCATCAAAGCAAATCATCCAAATGAAAACCGCAAATCTGATCCTGACGATTGTGCTGCTGTGCCTAGCTGCACAAGTCCGTGCCGCTGAGCGGCTCGAGAATTACACCAACAAGACCGTGCTTGTGTTCACGCCGCATCCCGACGACGACACGTTTGCCGTTGGCGGAACGCTGGCACTGCTAGCCAAGAACAGGAACCGTGTAATCATCGTCATTTACACCAACGACAACAAGGGGAGCTACGACCAGGAAATGACCTCCGAGCGCCTGGCGCGCATTCGCAAGGCCGAAGAGGAAGCTTCATGCGCGGTGCTCGGTATTCCCAAAGAGAACATCATCTGGCTGGGCCACGACGACGGCGAGTTGGAATATGTCCCGCCGAAGATGTTGTGCGGCCAAGTGACAAAGATCATCCGGCAATATCGCCCGGACGCGATTCTGTCCGTGGACCCCGGCGAGTGGTACGAACGCTGGCACAAAACCGATCATCGCATGGCGGCGTTCAACACGATTGACGCCGTGCGCGCCGCGGAGTTCCACCTGTACTATCCCGAGCACCTGCTCGTGGACAAGCTGCAGCCCTACATTGTCCCGAACCTTTATTTCTTCTACACCACGACCAACGAGGCGAACTACTACATCAACATTGATTCGACGTTTGAACTGAAGCTGGAGGCTGCTGCCAAACAGGTCAGCCAGTTCGAGCCGGCCATCACGAAATATCGCCCGGACTGGGAACCGCAACACTTGGCTGCCCTCAAAGCAACCTACCGCAAGGACCACGAGAAGAAGGACGGCCACTATGTGGAGTCATTCCGCTTCGCCACGGAGTTCAATCAGAAATGAGACTTGCGGAATTTGCAGCGATAAAGGCCGTCCTGGCGAACGAAACCATCGAATCCAGTCAGCTTCGCGCCGCCGGAAGCCTACGCTGGATGGCCTTCTCGCCGTCCGCCGCTGGAGTGAAGATGTCCGGGCGCTTGAGGCCAAGCTCCTTCGCCATTTGCACGGAATAATCCAGCCGCCCCATCGCGGGATAGCGACCGTTCGACCCGAAGCAGAACTTCGCCCCAGCCGCCCGGGCGGCTCGGAGAAAAGATAATCGAGGAAGTTTGAAGCTCGAACTGATCTCAATGGCCACCCGGAACTTCACCGCCGCTTCGATGACTTTCTGCATCCGCGCGGCCGTCCAGTACTTCTCGTAGTCGTCAGCCAGAGGTGCCGGTAGCCAGGAGACATTCGCCAGAATATCTATTGGCTGCTTCGAGAGAATCTCAACATGCCAGTCCACGTATCGGTCCATGAATTCCTCCTTGTCCCGCATGTCCACCCGCTCTTCCACGCGCGGCTCCCAGAGTTTGACCCGCTGGCCGTCCTTGCCGGGGAACGTCATCGCGTCAGTCAACACGAAGTCGAGTTGCGCCAGCGCCTCCCGGGAGAAGCATCCCATCCAGTCCGTCCATTCTGCCTGGATGCCTTTGAACACCGGCTTCCCTTCGAGGGTCGCGTTGCGCGCCTTAAGCTCCGCATCGTTGCTCAGGACCACCGGATACTTGTTTTCCTTCGTGCCGGCGTGCTCCACGATCCCGAACTTCACGTTGCGGGCGGCGGGAAGGTCCAGGACCTTCTCGATGGTGCTGTTGTCCAGATGGACGTGGAGATCCATGAGCGGGAAATCCAAGCTGACCTCCGCCGGCTCGCTCGCCGCGGCGATCAGTTGGCCAGGCATCACGGCCGTTGCGCAGACGGCGGTAGAGCGCCGGAGGAAACTGCGACGGCTAATCAGGTTGTTCATGGGGAATTGTATTGTTGTTTGAGCCTGAGTATGGGACGCGCCAACATTCCCGTGGGCTTGGTGAGTGACTTACAGCCGTTTTCAGGGTCGCGACTCATGGGATTTCATTTGACTGGCGGCGCCACCAACGGCAGATCAAGCCAAGCCAGCCCCACGTCACGGTTCATGTGGCTTTTCACGCCCGCGGGCATCTTCTCCGACGCGTTGCCGTCGTAGAAGAGCGCCAGACGCTTGCCGACTTTCACCACCGACGGCAGGCCGATGACATGCCGTGACCAAACGCAATTCCGGGAATCGAGCACCACGGCCTTGTTCTCCGGCCTCCAGTGGTTGAGATCCGAAGTCCAGTAAACCCAGATGGCGTCTGTGTATTCGAGGCCATCGCGCAGGCCAACGTGGTTGGTGAACAGCCACCAGGTACGACCCTTCGGTTCGTGGTAAAGCGATGTGTTCTCCACCTGTTCAGTCGCTGGCACGATCGGTTCCGCGTCAATGCGCCACGGGCCGTTGAGATTCCGGGTCCGTGCGATGCCCAGCGTGCGCAGGACGGGTTCTGAGGTCGAGGCGCTGAAGAACATGAGGTAGCCGGCTTTCTGAGCGATAACATGACCAGGGCTGGCCGTGGCCGAGTAGTAGGTGCCGGGCTGCGTGCGAAACGGAACCACGTCCGGTTGCTTGGTCCACGGACCGACCGGCGACGCAGCGCGAGCCTTGAGCGTGAGATACGGGAAGGCGGGAATGTAATCCGGTGCCGGCGTGGTGTGAGGCGTGCCCATGTAAAACATGTGCCAGCGCTTGCCCTCCAGGAACGTCACGCCATAGGAAGCGGAGGCGGAATCGTCCGCGCCCGCGCTGCCGAGTGGGAGCACCGGGCCTTTCTTAGTCCAGTGAATGAGGTCGCTGCTGGTGGCCAGACAGGCGAGCCAGCCGTTCGTCCCAGCGCCGTCGTAATGCATGAAGTAGCTGCCACCGTGCTCCCAGACCCAGATGTCGCGGGCGCCGAGATAGTCGCATTGCCTGGGACCGTCGCCGTGACGCAACACTGGTCCATGATCCCGTGCTTCGAGGCGATACCTGGCCGAAGGCCGGCCGTCAGGATAGGTGGTGACGTCTGTGGCTGGATTGACGGAGGCAGCCTTGGACGGCTGGACAGCCAACATCAAGGCTAGGACGACAAAGCAATGGGACTGATAGGATGATTTCATAAGCTCCAAGCGGGAGCGAAGGAGTCCAAGTGCATATTCAATCAAGTCAAACACTGCCGACCGCGTTAACCGCCGCGAAAGCCTTCACTCCCGACCCGTTCCCCACGGAACCGTACGGCTGTCATGCCCCGGCTTTCGCCAACGCCCCGCTGTGGGCCTGGACTTTCCGAATCGCCTCGATGATCTGGTCCATGTCGCTGCGTTCGGCCAGGAGCATGTTCTGGGTTATCGCCACGGTCGTTTCGCAGACCTGTTTGTTGCCTTTCAGTTCCCGGAAGCTGTCGCGGTACGCCTTGAGCCGCTCCGCGCTCCAGAGCCGCTTGTACCCGCGCGAGGCAATGGCCTCATCCAGCAACCCATCATAATACTGCTCGCGATAAACGCGGCCGCAGGGGACGCCTTCGGCGGAAACCGCCTTCGAAAACTTGTCGAGAGAGAGGCCGTTGAACTGAGCCGCGTCATAGCGGAACGGGTAGAGATGCCACACCGCCCGGCTGTTCTCCGGCAGGCGCACCGTTGTGATGCCCGGAATTTTGTCAAGGTTGGCGCTGAGATAGTCGGCGTTCGCGCGGCGGGTTTCGGTTTCCTTCACGAGCTTGTCGAACTGCTGCATGAGAATGACGGCCTGCGCCTGCGTCATGCGGTAGTTCATTCCCCGCGTGAAACTGCCGCTGCCCTTGTTCGTGCCAACGGCGCGCCCGCAGTTGTGGAAGGAGTTGCATTTGTCTATCAGCTCCACGCTCATGCCGGTGATCGCGCCGCCTTCGCCGGAGGGGATGTGCTTGGATTCCTGGAAACTGAAACAGCCGAGGTCGCCGATAGTGCCGCACTTGCGGCCCTTGTATTCCGCGAGCCAGGCCTGGCAGGCGTCTTCGACGACGGCGAGCTTGTGTTTTCTGGCGATGGCATTGATCGCATCCATCTCGCACGGCATCCCGAAAATGTGAACGGGCATGATGGCGCGCGTGCGCTCCGTGATGCGGCTTTCGATGGAGGCCGGGTCAATCGTGAGCGTGGCGGGATCGGAATCCGCAAACACCGGCAGCGCCTTGCAGGCAAGGATGGAGTTGTAGCTGGCAATGAACGTGTAGGGCGACACGATCACTTCGTCGCCGGCGTCCACGTCCAGAACGTGCAAGCTGACGATCAGCGCCGTCGTGCCACTGGCGGTGGCAAGGCATTTCTTGGCGCCGAGCAGTTGCGCGTAGCGCTGCTCAAATTCCGCCACGCGCTCGTCCGAGCCGCGGAACCAGCGACCGCTCCGCAAAACTTTGAGAACCTCCGGCTCCCAGGCCTCGCGCCACTGCGGCCATTTGGCCCAGCCGCCCTTGTGAACGGGTGTGCCGCCAAGCAGGGCTGGTTTGGCGGCTTCGGCAGCGAATACCGTTGGCGCCCGACGGGCGCTGAGCCAGGCAATGGCGGCAGAGCCCGCCGCTGCGGTTCGGATGAATCCACGTCGTGTAAGGGAGTTTTTCATGGTGTCGGTTCTTTCAGTTCACTTTGTTTGGGGAGTTGGAGACACGTCGGCGACGCCAAGCAAGCACGCTCGCCCAACTTGCCGGAAGCACTTGCAGCCGCAGTCTGGTTGCGACTTCAACATGGGACCAGCATAGGCCTATCCCCGTTGTGTGCAAGTCTTGGGCGGCAATTCAGAGAATCGGCGCGTCGTTTATGTGCGACGCGAATGCGTGGCTGGCGCGGCTTCCCGAATTACTTGGGCAGAAAGAACCGGAGTGTCCTTTTTGAACTTTCATTGGCGGCGCCTTTTGCGATTTTGACTTCATCTGCCGTTAGGCCGTAAAGCTGATGTACCAGCGCGGCGATTATGCGCAGCACTTGCCGCCTGTTCCATCACCTCCGATGCAGGAGTTGTCAGCAATACGGCAGAGGTTAGCTGTTGCCTTTTGGCTTTTGAGGCTTTGGCGGGACAGGAACGAGCCGTGCCTTTTCAGTTGTATCAATCTTTGGTCGGTTTATTTCATTGGCTATTGAAACCTCTTTAGAAGAATCCCTGCCCTTAAGCGGCACACTCCGATTAGTAATTTTCTGCTATTTGTCT
>CAYIOH010000273.1:0-5923 GCA_964364975.1 uncultured Bifidobacteriaceae bacterium | reverse complement strand
CGAGAGTTACGAAGGCAAGCTGGACGGCGCGCGCGATTTCCGAATTGTCATGTCCGTCAATTGGACCAACGGCTCGAAGCACGAAGTCCAGGTGAAAGTCGTGTCCGACGCCGGCAAGGAAAATGTCTATAAGGCCGAAGGCACGGCGCCCGGCACCGGTGGACGCTGGAATGTGGACTGGCCGCACACTACCTACCTCGTGCTGCATGAGACGGCCGGCCTGTTGCGCGAAGGCGAACCGGTTCACGTCTCGCTGGGTTTCTTCGCGGACGACATCAAGAAGCCCGAGAATGAAATCCGCGTGGTGACTTTCGATCCGACCAGCCCCAGAGCGGGCGCGGACGGATACGTCGTCGCGCCGAGCCAAATCAAATCGGTTGTCATCTGGCGCGACGAACGCCTGCTGAATTCGGAAGAGCGCGATCCCGAGACGAAGGAACTGGTCCACCGTTACGATGCCACGACCAGCGTGGAATTGCTGTTTCTGGCGGACGTGCAGCCGTACCAGGAAAAAATCTATCAAGTCGTTTATGGCAATCCGAAGGCCGAAGCCGCGCGCGCGCAGACGGATCTGAAAGTGTTTCCGGGCGGCGGCATGAGCCAGACCGTCGAGAATGGCTTTTACCGGTTCTTCCTCTCGACGAACAGCGCCTCGGTCGAGCAAGTTACGATCCTGGGTGAGGGCGAGCCGGTACTCCTGGAACACAAGCTCGAATCCAACGGCGCGGTGCATTGGAATCCCGACATCTATTCCCCGCCGACGCCGTGGGTTCACGCCAGCGATTGGGAGAAGCCCGTCGGCGACCATATCAGTGGGCCGCTCATGCACCGCACGCGCCGCTACTCGCCGTTGCCGCACATGGACTCAGTCGTGGCCAACGTGGTCTATGAGTTCTATCCCGGCAAACCGTATGTGCTCATGTCGTCGTTCATGGAAGTGGGCAAGGACCTCTTCGTGCAGGCGCTCCGCAATTCGGAGATCGTCTTCAACCATGCCGTGCTGAATGAATTCGTGTGGGAGGATGCGCTCGGCAAAATCCAGAGCTTGAAGATCGAGACGGCGCGCAAACATCCGATCCACGCGCTGGAGATTCCGGCGCGCACGCCGTGGATGGCCTTCATCAACCGGGAAAAAGGCGTCGGCTTCGCGAATATCATGCTCGCTTGCGAAAATGGCAACCGCTACGGCCAGCCGCCCAGCGAGACGCAGCCTTATTTCTACGTGCAGAATGGACCGTGGATTTATTGGTCGCGGCCCAACGTATATCCGTTCGGCGGGTTGAACTTCACGCGCATGATGCCGGTGCGCGCCGGCAGTTTCTATTACGAGAAGAACGCGTGGGTGGCCTTCCGGCTGGCCAAAGGCGACGAGCCGTTCAAAGAGATCGAGCGCACACAGAAAGTCCTGACGCATCCTTTGCTCGTCCAGGAGTGGATGGCCACGGATGACCGCACGCCGGAGAAATGGGTGATGCCGATCCTGACCGTGCCCTTCGACGAAGGCGTGGCCGGTGCGGTGAGCGGACACAAAAAGACAACCGAGGAGAAAAAGAAGTAATGCAACGTCCAAAGCCTATGCAAAGAATTCTAGTTTTGGTGCTCCTTCTCAGCGCAAGCCTGCTCCCCGCTCACACTGCCCCGGCGGCAGAAGTCAAGTCCGCCGAGCAAGGCGTGGATGTGGGCGACGGCCAGGTGCTCTACGACATCCCCTACGATCCGAAGCACGTCAGCGAGGTCACGTTTGTCTCGCCCACCGTGAAACATCCGTTCTACGAGGTCGTGATTCCGCTGGGCAACTGGACCGAAGGCGCATCCGCCAACGTGCAGAAAGTGCGCGTCAATGGCGTGGAGTCGGATTCGTTCTACGTGTTCGTGGATGGTTTCGCGCACGTCCAATCCGGCTGGATCACGCAGAAGAGCAAGAGCGCCACGAACGTCGTGCTCGTGACGCGGTCGCTCTGGCACAACGGCGAATCGGTCGCGGTTGAACTGGAGATTTCCGCGACCGGAGCGACGAACAATATCAAGAAGACGTTCAAGGCGACGGCGCCCGCGACCGGCGGCGGGCCGGAGGGATGGCGTCGCTATCAATCACTGGTGCTCTCCGAACGCGCAGCGCTGGCGCGGGACCACGAACCGGTGGAGTTCTCCCTGACCGCACGAGCCGAAGACTGCGCGGACCTCGAACGCGAGTTGCGTTTGTTTTCCGTTGACGCCGCTTCACGCCAGCTTGCGTCGGTCCCCGTTCAGACCTTCAACGCGAAACATTTCCTGGGCACGCCGCCGGGCACGACGAATGTGAACTATCTCCAGCATCCGTCGCGGTCGCTGGAAGGCGTTTTCCTGGCGAGTGTGCCGGCGAACGGCGCGCAAGTTTACGTTTTTGTCTATGACAATCCCGCGGCGACCGCGACCGTTGCGCCGCAGAGCGATCTTACGGTGAGCGGCCCGGCCCTGGGCGCGACGGTGGAGAACGACTTCTTCGTGGTCAAACTCGACAGCAAGTGCGGCCAGGTCGCGTCGTTCGACTTGAAGGGACGCAAGGAAAAGCCCGTGCCACGGCTCAGCAATTCCCTCACCTTCGCCGTTCACTGGAATCCGGATTCGTTTTCGGACAACGGTTTGTGGGGGCACACCTTCGGCTGGAATCCGCCCGAGCACACGGTGACGACGACGCGCGGGCCGCTGATGTTTCGCGTCACGAATCGCGGACGCATGCCGGACAGCACGCCGCAGGTGCGCGCCTCCGTCACCTACTCGTTCTACGCGCACACGCCCTACGTCAAGGTGACGACGATCACCGAAGTGCGCGATGCCTTGAACGCCTCGGCCATCCGCAACGGCGAAATCGTGCTCGATTCGCATCTGGTGGACCACTTTGTCTGGCAGGAAAAGACCGGGGAGACGCACACGATGCGGACGTTGCACGGCCCGAACTGGCAGGACGAGTGGGCCACGCGCGTGGACCACGACGTGCCCTGGCTCGCCATGACCAATGAGCGGGAGGATTACGGCATCGGCGAAGTCATTGAATCCTCGCTCTCCTTCAACCCGGAGCGCGGCGAAGCCACGACGCACCGGCCCGCATTCTACATCTACTACCATCACTTCTGGCGGCAGCCCGTGACGTATTTCACGCGCGGCTGGGTGTATCCCTTCAGCGATTATCAGCGCGGACCGATTCTGCCGGTCGAGCCGGGATCAACCTACGTCGAAAAGATGGCCTTCCTGCCGTTTTACCTGCGCCCCGGTGGTGACCGTTATGCGGCCATTGAAGCTGCGAACACGGTCCTCAAGCATCCGTTGGTGCAACGCTGGGGGCGGTGAATCAGACGCAACTGGTATGCGAAAACAACTCGCTTGGAATATCCACCCCGGCGCTCATCATCGCCTTCACCACCGCGAATGGCCCGCTCATGAAGAAATAAGCGCTGACGCTGGCGTGGTGGCTGGTGATTTGTCCCGCCCGGTCACGCACAAAGCGCGCAGCCAGATTTCAATCAGCCGATAAGCTACCGGTAAATTACTTCAAAACGCTCACCGCGGATCCCGCCAATTTGAGCACGGAGTTTGGAAAAAGCCCCAGCCAGAAAATCCCCGCGATACAAATTCCGATTGCGCTCCGCATGGGAAGCGACATCGGAATCGGCGAGAGATCTGGCGCGTCCTTGCTCCAATAAATCGCGCGGATGACGCCAAAGTAGTAGTAGAGCGAGATCACCACGCCGACGAGCGCCGTGAACGCGAGGCAATAATAGCCGTGATGCGCGGCACCCTGTTCAATGACCGCCTTGAGCAGCAGGAATTTTCCGAAAAAGCCCGCCAGTGGCGGAATGCCCGCCAACGAAACCATCGCCACGGTCATGGTTGCCGCCAGCAGCGGCGAGCGCTGGTTCAGCCCAGCCAAGCAACTTATGTCTTCACTGTGCAAATGGCGCATGACCAGTGCGATGACCGTGAAGGCCGCCAACACGGTGAAGAGATAACCGCTCAGGTAATACAGAATCGCTGACCCACCATTGCTGGAGTTCGCGCCAGCCAAAGCCGCCACTCCCAACAGCAAATAGCCCGCGTGCGCGATGCTGGAATAGCCAAGCAGACGCTTGAGGTTGCGTTGCGGAATCGCGCACAGGTTGCCGTAGAGAATCGTGATGCCGGAAATCACGATCAGCAGGTTCTCCCAATGCGCCGTCACGTCTGGAATCGCGGAGAACAAGAAGCGCAGCAGCAGGACGAAGCCCGCTGCCTTCGAGCCGACCGCGAGGAACGCGGTCGTGGGAGTCGGTGCACCTTGATAAACATCCGGCGTCCACATCTGAAATGGAAACGCGGCGATCTTGAAGCCGAGTCCCACGAGGATGAACAACACGCCGAACAGGAACACTTTGTTGTCCGCAAAGTTCGCCGCCACCATCGCCAGCTCGCTAAAGTTAAAATTGCCCGTGATGCCCCATACCAGCGCAATGCCATACACCATGAACGCAGACGACAGCGCGCCGAGGATCAGATATTTCACGCCCGCCTCCAGCGCCGTGACGCGACCGCGCTGAAAACTCGTGAGCACGTAAAAGGTGATCGTGATGAGTTCGATGGATACGAAGAGCATCACAAAGTCGTTTGATGAGGCGGCAAACAACATCCCAGCCAGCGCGAACACGATAAGGGAGTAATACTCCGATACGCCCGCCGCGATGCGATCGGAAAACTCGACCGCGAGAACCAAAACCAACACCGCCGCGAGGAGGAAAAAGCGCTTGAAGAACACCGCCAGCGCGTCCTGCACAAACATGCCGCCGAAAGCCTCGCCCGCCGACGCGCAACTGCAACTGCCCGTGAAGCTGTTGAGGAACAAAACTCCGAGCGCCGTCGCCGCCACGTAGCCGAGCATGCGCTTGCGCTCCACGGGTAGCCACAAATCGGCCAGCAGCACCACGAGGCCGAGTGCCACCACCGAGATTTCCAATGACATCAAAGAGAGGTTCATTCTGATTTGGTAGCAGCCGACGTGAGTCGGCTCTGATTCTCCGCGAGAGGAGTTTGAGCGGACTCACGTCCGCTGCTACGAGCCGTCGCCATGCTTACAGTCTGCTCTGTCACCGGTTTGATTTTGTCCGTCAGCAGGCTTGGGAAGAAGCCGAACACTAGGAGGCTCGCCAACAACAGCGCGTAAGGCAGTTTGCGCCACAGATTCGCGTCGCAGACGTTCGCCCACTTCTCCGGCATCGGGCCGTGCAACGCCGCCCGCACCGCGCGCAGCATGTAAACCGCGCCGATGATCAATGCGCCCCACACCGCCAGCACCGTCACCACGCGCAACGCCGGCACTTGCCACGCGCCGAAGAACACCGCGACTTCGCCGACGAAATTCAAAAAGCCCGGCAACCCGCATCCCGCCAGCGCCGCCATTGCCAGCGCCACACCGATGAAGCGTAATTTCTTCGCCAGTCCGCCGAGTTCGCTCATTTCGAGCGTGCCGGTCTGGTTGTAGATGTAGCCGCTCAAGCCAAACGTCAGCGCCGCGAGGAATCCGTGCGCGACCATGATGACCACCGCGCCCGTCAGGCCGATGAGGTTCAGGCTCGCGATGCCGAGGAAAATGAATCCCATGTGCGCCACGCTGGAATTACCGATGAGCAGGTTCAGGTTCTTCTGCCGCATCGCCACCCAGCCGACGTAGAGAATGTTGCCGAGGCAAAGCCACGCGAGAATTTGCATCCAGCTTTGCGCGGCCTGCGGCATGAACGGCAGCGCCACGCGGATCAAGCCGTAAAGCCCGAATTTCTTCAGCACGCCCGCGTGCAACATTGCCGTCGCGCTGGGCGCCGAACCGTAGCCCAGCGCCGCCCATGAATGGAACGGCCAGAGCGAAACGAGAATTCCGAATCCGAACAGCAGGAGCGGGAAGATGAAATTCTGCGCGCCC
>CAYIOH010000272.1:0-5931 GCA_964364975.1 uncultured Bifidobacteriaceae bacterium | reverse complement strand
ACCTCGGGCTGCATGTCGCGCAACGATTCGTCCTGGAAGTGCGAGAACTTGGCGATGAGATCGGCAAAGGAATTCACCTCCTTGCGCGGGTCAAAATTCTTCTTGGCCCAGTCGAGCCAGTACGGGCAACCGGTTTCCGGCGAGAAATGCCACGCGATCATTTCGCGGACGTGAGCATCGAGTTTTTGCTGGGCGGCTTTGATTTCGGGTTCAGTGATAGGCATAGGAGTAAGATGATTAAGCAGCAATGGTTCTGGTCGGAAAGTATTTTTCAATCGTCGGCTTGCTCGCCGCAGGCGTTAGCAATGACACCACCCACATGAGAAGGGCCGAACCAAGGCACATCAACACCACGGGCAGGTATCCGTAAATCGTCACGCTGCCGGTTGTGCGCAGGAACAAATCGCCGAGCACCGGAAAGATTTGCACCGGCGGTTGACCCGGCTTGGGGGCGATGCCGGTTGAGAACTCGTGCAGATACCAACTCCCCGCCATCGTCGCGATCACCCAAAGCACTGCGGCAAGCGCGCCCCATTTATTGCTGCGCCTCCAGAACAGCGCTGCCAGCATCACCGGCGCGAGCGCGGCGAAACCGGAGAAGGCAAGCCGCACCGCCAGTTCAAAGATGCCCGCTTTGTCCTTCAACCTTAGCGCGATCAGGTACGCCACCAGCGTCACGCCCACCACGAACGCGCGACCCGTCCAGACCTGCGCCCGCTCGCCGAATCGTTCCTTGCCGCCGTAGTAGGCGAAGATGTCTTCCGTGAACATCGTGCACAGCGCGAGAATCTGGCTGTCCGACGCCATCACGCACGCCATGATCGCCGCACCGAGCACACCCGCTAGCAAGGTGCCGGTGTTCGCGGTCAGCAAGCGCAGGATAATATCGTCCGACTCGCCGGGTTTCAGGCCGGGAAATTGGCCGGCCGCCACGACGCCGAGGAACACGCTGGGCAGCCAGAGCATCAGAATGCAGATGGGATAGAAAATCACCGTCTTCTTGAAGGACGACGCCTTCTTCGCGGTCATGCACATGATCGCCACGTGCGGAAACATGATCGAAGAAAGCGGGATGAAGGTGTAGCTGAAGAACTCGGCCATCGGGATGCGTTGGCGGGTGAGCAGAGGTGCGGTGGCGGGATTTTCCGCGAGGCGTTGCACGGCTTGATCGAAGCCGCCCAGGTTCTTGCCGATGAGCACAAAAGCAATCGAGCCGAAGCACAGAAACATCAGTGTCTGAAACGTGTTCACCCAGGCCGTGCCGCGCATGCCGCCAAAAAAGACGTAGCTCATCACCACCAACGCCACGAGCGCGCCGCCAGCCCAGTAGGGCACCTTACCGCCGCTGATCGCCTGCAATGTCTGTCCGCCACCCATCACGCCGATGATGATGTAGGGCACGAGCATCACCGCCGTGAGCGCGAAGATGAGCGTGCCGATGTGCCCGCATTCCCAGCGGTCGCGCAGGAACTGCACCTGCGTCATGTGGCCGAATTGTTTTCCCAATGCCCACAGCCGTGTGCCGATGAAAAAGATCGTGAGCGGAATGACGAAGGCCGAAGAGGAGGCAAGCAACCCGAACACGCCAATGCCACGATGATACGCCAGTCCCGACGCGCCGAGGATCGAGAACGCCGTCATGTTCGTGCCGAAGAGCGCCAGCAGGAAGATGTATTGCCCAAGCGAGCGGCTCGCCAGGAAGTAATCCTCGCCTGACGTTTTGCCTTTGCGAAAGGCGAAGATGCCGACGTAGAGAACGATCCCGAGATAGATAAAGACGACAATGGCGGGCGTCATGGCTTCGGCGCTTTGCTTTCGTCGGCCAGTTTGGACTCAAATTGGTCGAGTTCTGTTGGCCAGGCGAATTTCACCAGGAGCGCCATCATGACCGCGGCGAGAACCGCGTAGCCCGCATGATACGCCAAACCGACGGGCAAGAAGCCGAACACCAGCGGCTCGGTCTGCTTCCAGTTCCAGTAATCCTGGTGGAGGAGGAAGACCAGAAGAACCAGCAGGCTGAGCAAAGATTTCTTGAACATGAGGTCGGCGGCGTGATTCAGATTCCTGAATGTTGATTCATACTCTCACTCGGAAAAGGCATCCGGTTTCGGCTCGGGCAACCACCGTGTCAGGATCGTGCCGATGAGGGTGTAGGCTCCGGCCACGCACGCGCCCACGGCGGCAATCTTCGCCGGGCTTGGCGGTGTTGAAGCGGAAAGCGTAAGCGTGATCCACGCGGCGGCTGTGCCAAGGACGCGGCCACCGATGTTGGCAGCGAAACTCTCGCCTGTGCCGCGGAGATGCAAAGGGAACACGAGCGGGATGTAATTCCCCCAGAAACTAAACTGCGCAATCGTCAAGAGACCCGCGATGAAAATGCCGACCTTGATCCAGGTCAGCGAGTCCGCGTTGCCGAGCGAGTTGGAAATCCACCAAAAGAACAATGGCACGAAGACCAGTGCCGGAATCTGAAACACGCGCAGCAACGCGCGACGGCTGATGATCCGCACGGCGAGAACCGCCAGAAGAAAGCGCCCGACCAATCCGCCAATTTCCTGCCAGAGCGTCACCTTGGCCACGGCTTCATCGGAGGCGTTGCCGGCGAGCTGGCGTTTCTTACCGGCGGGAAGTTCGGGTTTGCCGACGGTCTTGGCTTCGGCAGCGGCTTTGCCGACGGCGGCTTTGGCGACTTCGATGATCGCGGCATGACCGGCTTGTTCCGGCGTGCCGACGCGTTGGGCGCCGAGGATTTGGGGAAGTTGCTGGATCGCGCCGAACGCGATGCCGTAACTGGCGGCAAACACCAGCGTCGTCAGAACGGTGGTTTGCCACAGCTCGGGGCTGAACAACGCGGTGATGCTGGGCCGTTTGAGCTGGCTCGCCGCGCGTTTGCGTTCCCACTCGGGCGATTCGGGCAGGAACGGGCGGATGAAAATCAGCGGGATCGCCGGGATGACGCCGGAGATGAGCGTGTAACGCCACGCTTCGTGACCGGCGTGAATCGCGGGCAGGTGCAGAGCGATGTTGGCGGCGAGCACGTTCGCGCCTCAGACCAGCAATCCGCCGAACGACGAGAACGCCTGCGTGTAGCCCAACACTTTTTCCCGCTGAACACGGTCGGGGAACAACTCCGCCAGCCACGCGACGGCGGCGACGAATTCCACGCATACGCCGATGAACACGAGACAGCGGAACACGAGCAGTTGCGTGAGCGATGTGGCATAGCCGGCGGCACAAGCCGAGAAGGCGTAGAGCAAAATGCTGAACGTGAGCACGCGACGGCGACCGAGGCGGTCCGTGAGATAGCCGCCCAGCAAACCGAACACACCGCCCGCGATGGCGGGGACGAAGAAAAGCGTGCGCGCCCATTTCACGTATTCCGCCGAACCGGGAACGAGTAGCGGCGTGCCTTCCGCCGTGAGTCCGCCGAGCGCGGCGAGCGCGGGCTTGATGACCAGCGGCAGCATGAGCAGTTCGTAGATGTCGAACGCAAAGCCAATGGCCGCGATGATGCAGATGAGCCATTGCGTGCGGGTGAGGCGGAGGGTCATGGGTTAGTTCTTTGAGTGGCGGATTGGAGGAGAATCGTGTTTGAGCGCCCTCAACCTGACGGACGGCGACGTAGCGCAGACTGGAAGTCTGCTGTGTCGCGGATTGGCAATCCGCAGGCGCTGCCAGCGTAAGGACGATCCGCCGACTGCCAGTCGGCGACACAGCAGGTTGCCAACCTGCGCTACGGGGCAGGAGTTCGACGGCGCCGAGTCGCCTCGGGAAAGCGCCGACAAGTCAGCGTAATCCAAAGCGGTGCGCGGCTGTGGTGGCAGGCCCAGCCGCAGCGGGTTGGAAATGCTGGACGTGTGGCGGCTGGTGTTTAGCACACAGTCGCGTTCTGGACGCGAAGTTTCGGCGGAGCCAGTCGAGAGCGTGCTTCGATTTTGATCCAATCTGAAAAGTTGTGTTGAAGCGATTTTCAATCTAGCAATTTTCCAAAGCCGCGACGACTCATCAAAAAAAGCTTCGTCGCAATCACGTTCTCTCTCCGTGCCCAAGACAAGACTCGGCTATCGAAACTCTGACTTGCCGCATCTTGAACGATGAAGAAGCAATCAGGAGGAACTGTGGTCTCTTTTGGTAGTTCACCAACATCAAGGCCAGGAGCGAATCTTCCTGTGGGGGCGACTTCGGCGCTTCGCCGACCGTTGACTACGTAATGATCATTTTCGATTGCTAGCCTGTCGCCGGGCGCGGCCAAGATGCGGGCAATCACTACATCACCGCCTTTGCCCCATGCGGATTCGGTGGTAGTTCTGAACGCGATTAGATGCCCGCGAACCAAGTCTGCTTCCTCTGCGTGTTTGCTGTAGAGAATCCGCTCGCCAGGCAAAATCGTGGGGGACATTCCACTACCTCGCAGCTTGAATGAGCCGACGCCTTTGAACATCAGAACCAACATTGCTGCCGCACAGAGGTAATAGAGGATTGTTAAGCCAAGCGACCATCCGTGCGACCGGCTTGGGGCGATTTGAATTTTGGCAACGAAAAAATACTCGGCTAGCCAGAATAACGTAGCCGCAACTAAGCCGACTAATCCAAGTTGAAATTTTGGTCGGCTTGGTTGAATGGCAAAAATGATGACGCAAAGAAACGCAACAAGGGCGACAACGTACTCAGACAGAGCAAGCAATCTATGACCGACAGTCGCGAAGCCCGCACCTGGACAAATCCATGTCTGGATGCGCGCCTTTCGCCGCACCTCCAACGACTCACTTTCTGCGCTTGGTGTCATCGTTGTTTCATTTCACGCTCATTATTTTCGCCTACTACTTCTCCAACTTGATCTCAATCTTCTGCGCTTCGTCTTTGATCGTGCCGGACTTGGTCGGGTCCTGGAAGGCGAAGAGGTGGGTGTTGGATTGCAGATAGATCGCGCCGTTGACCACGATGGGCGTGCCATACACCGCTGCGCCCAGGTTGGTTTCGCTGATGACTTTCTTTTCCTTGGCCGCGGCGAGCACCACGAAGTCGCCGTCCTCGTCGCCCACGTAGAGTTTGCCGTCGGCCACAAAGGTGGAGCCCCACATGTGCGCTTTCATGTCGTGCGTCCATTGCACTTTGCCGGTCTCGGCGTCGAGGCAATGAGCGAAGCCAGAGAAGTCGCCCACGAAGATCAGCCCGGTTTCGGGATCGAGTGACACGGTTGAGATGCTGCGGTGGATGCCGCGATATTCCCAAATCTTGGCGGTCGCGGTGACGTCGCCGGTTTTGGTGGCATCAATGCAAGTCAGGATACCCACGCCTTCGCCGTGTTCGGGGTCCTGCCCAGTGGCGACGTAGATGCGGTTCTTCCAGAACACGGGCGTGGCGTTGATCTCGCTGACGCCCTCGGCGGCGGGATATTTGATCGGATTGCCTTCCTTGTCCTTCTTGTATTCGGGCGGGTTGCAGTCGAACTTCCAGACCGTCTTCAGCTTGCCTTCGTCGCCAGAATTCTCGGGTTTCGCATCGAAGGCGTAACACACGCCGTCGCCGCCGCCGAACACGATGAGTTTCCTGCCGCTCACTTCGGCGAGCGTGGGTGAACCCCATTGGCCGTGCAGAATGTGCGGGCCGATTTTGGCGTCGTCCTCGCCGAGAAATTTTCCGGTCTTCTTGTCGAGCGCGACGAAGCTGGGCGCGTTGGGTGACGGGATGTTCGAATGCGTCCAGTCCTGACCGTTCGAGGTGCAGGTGTAAACGATGTCGTCCACGATGAGCACGGAACAATTCGAGGCGTTGTGCGGGAACACGCCGAGTTCGTCCATCATGTCATAGACCCAGATGATGTCGGCGTCTTGCGCGCCGGGTTCGATGGGTGGCGCGGGTCGCTCAGTGGGTTTACCGCGGTCGAGCAGCACGTCTTTCACGCAATGCTTCGCCTCGTCCTTGAACGGG
>CAYIOH010000271.1:0-5957 GCA_964364975.1 uncultured Bifidobacteriaceae bacterium | reverse complement strand
GGTCGGCTTTGGCCCCCGTATGAAACGCCACCCGATTTTTCACACAGGCTCTGAAGGCCGCGCGCCGGGGGAACCTACCAGATGTACACGGTTCTGGCTGGCCTGAGGTGGTTTCGCGTTGTCAGTGACTCCAGCCGATGTAACACTGCGCCGTACATCGCAACCTGACATGAACACATTTCCGCGTTGGTTGAAAGTGGTTTTCGCATTGACGCTGCTGGAGCTGCAGGCCAGCGGCGTGTGGTTCTATCGCGCCCAGGAATTACAGGCCACCATCGAGGAGCTTACACGGTTCAATCAGCCAGCGTGGGCCGCGAACTGCGCGTGGTGGAACTAAAGAATGAAATCAACGAACTCCGCCGCCAGGCCGGCCAACCGCCACGCTATCGCGCGGACTTTACGCAAACCGAACCGAAGGACCAGCCATGATGAAAATCCAAAGGCCACCAGTCTCGAAAACGCCACCCAGCATCACTGGGACCGACACCAACTCCGGCGATTCCGTCAAGATTGGTCTGCTGCACTCGTTGAGCGGGACCATGGCACTGAGTGAAAAGCCCCTGCTGGATGCGGAGCAGATGGCGATTGACGAAATCAACCGCGCGGGCGGCATCCTGGGATGCCGCATCGAGCCGGTGGTCGCCGACGGCGCCTCGCTGCCGGAACGTTTTGCGCAGGCGGCGCAGGATCTCCTCGCTGCCGGAGTTAGTGCACTGTTCGGCTGCTGGACCTCGGCTTCGCGCAAGGCGGTTCGACCGGTGGTGGAAGCGTCCGACAGCCTGCTCTTGTATCCGGTGCAATACGAAGGGCTGGAGGAATCCTCATGCATCTGCTACTCGGGTAGTTGTCTCAATCAACAAATCATCCCCGCCGTGGAATGGACGCTGGAGCAGTTTGGCAATCGCGTCTTCCTGCTCGGATCGGATTATGTCTTCCCCCGTACCGCCAACCAACTCATCCGCTCGATGGTTACCAGTCACGGGGGCAACATTGTGGCCGAACGATATTTCGCGCTGGGAGCGCAGGATTTTGGCGAGGTCATCGCCGAAATCCGCCAGACACGCCCGGACGCAGTGATCAACACGCTCAACGGAGACAGCAATCTTGCCTTCTACCGGCAGTACCATGCGGCTGGCATCCTTCCGGCACAGACTCCGATTATCGCGACGAGCGTGACGGAAACCGAACTGGAGTCCGTCGCGACGGTGGCCGCAGGACACTTTGCCTGCTGGAGTTATTTTCAGAGCTTGGATACCCCGGAAAGTCGTGAGTTCGTGAGCCGTTTCAAAGGACGGTATGGCGAGAATCGGCTCGTGTCGGCCCCGGCGGTGACTGCCTATATCCAGGTCTATCTGTGGAAGCAGGCGGTGGAACGGGCCGGCACCTTCGCGCCGTCGGAGGTGCGCCGTTGCCTGCCTGGATGCATGCTGGTCAGTCCGATGGGAGAGTTGCGGATGGAGGCGAATCGTCATTTGAGCCTGCCCGTCCGTATTGGACGACTGAAGGAGGATGGTCAGTTCGAGGTTGTCTGGAGCAAGAATGAAGTGGTCGCCCCGCTGCCCTGGCTCGGGGTGGAAACGATGGATTTCCCGGGCAAGGAGATGGTGAGGCAAAGCTTGGCGGCGTTCGCCGACAACATAGACTATGCTTGGCGGCTCGAACACGAAATCGCGGAAAGAAAGATTCTGGAAGCCGCCTTGGAGAAGGCGCAGATCAATCTGGAAGGGAAGATCGAAGAACGCACGCGGCAATTGGAGAAGTCCATTGGCGATTTGAACAAGGAGGTTGCCGAGCGCCAGCAGGCGGAGGAGGTGCTGCGGGAGAGCGAGGAACGCTTCCGCAAGGTCTTTGAGGAAGGCGGGCTGGGCCTGGCGATGGCCAGCCTGACCGGTGGTCCGTTCATCAGTGCCAATAGGGCCTTCTGCGAGATGCTGGGATACACGGAAGAAGCGTTGAAGCGGCTTACGTTCGCAGATGTCACCCATCCTGATCATCGCGCGCAGGACGTGGAAGCGGTCAAGAGATTGCGGGAAGGACAAATTCAGAAACACACGACCGAGAAGCGATACCTGAAGAAGAACGGGGAGGTGGTCTGGGGGGCGCGGACTCTGACGAGAATCCGCAGCGCAGATGGAAAGTCAGATTACGCTCTGGCGATGATCGAGGACATCACCGAGCGCAAGCGGGCTGAACAACAACTCCATGACTCGGAAGCTCTTTATCACTCGCTGGTGGAGAACCTGCCGCAGCACGTCTTCCGCAAGGATCTGGCGGGCCGGTTCACGTTTGGCAACGGGCCGTTCTGCCAAAGCCTCGGCAAGCCCTTGCCCGGGATCCTCGGCAAGACCGATCAGGATTTCTGTCCAGCCTCGCTCGCCACGAAATACCGGCAGGACGACCAGCGCGTGGTCGAAACCGGCCAGCCCTTCCAGGGCGAGGAGGAACACCGGCAGGCTGACGGGAAGACAATCTGGGTGAACGTCATCAAGACCCCGCTGCGCGATGCCGCCGGTAAGATCGTCGGCGTGCAAGGCATTTCCTGGGACATCACCGAGCGCAAGCGAGCGGAGGAGGCGGTGCGCGAAAGCGAAGAGCGCTATCGTTTGCTGGTGGAGGAATCGCCCGATGCAATCGGGATTTATCAGGATGGGAAACTTGTCTTTGTCAATTCCGCCGGCGCACGACTGTTGGGCGCCAAGACCACTGCGGAATTGCTGGGGAGGGAAAGTGAGCAAATGATCCATCCCGAGGACTTCCCGGCCTCAAGGGACCGCATCCGGCGCCGGCTGGCGGGAGAAACGGGTGTTTATCCGGCTGAAGTCCGCTACCTGCGCCGGGATGGAACGGTGGTGCCGGTGGAAGTCAGTGCCACGCCCATTCTCTTTGGCGGAAAATCCGCCGTGCAGTTCATCGCCCGCGACATCACCGAGCGCAAGCGCTTGGAAACGGAATTGCGCTGGTCGCAAGAGCGGTTTGAGAAACTGTTTCAATCCAGCCCGCTGCCGATCGGAGTGACTTCAGCGGTGGATGGCCGGATTCTCGATGTCAATCAACGTTGGCTGGAAATAGGCGGCTACACACGTGAGGAAGTTTTGGGACGCACACCACAGGACATCGGACTGTGGGTGGATCCCAGTCAGCGGGAGGCGTTCGTGGAGTGCATCAAACGGGATGGGGTGGTACGCGAGTTCGAAACCAGGATGCGCGGCAAGAACGGCTGGGAGGGTGACATGCTGCTGTCTGGCCAGATGTTGCAGATGCCCGAAGGTCCGGCCGTGTTGGTGACGGCCATGGACATCACCGAGCGCAAGCGGATCGAAACCGCGCTGAAGCAATCCCATTCGCTGCTGAACGCCACCTTGGAATCCACGGCCGATGGCATCCTGGTGGTGGATGTTCACGGCCAGGTAACCAGCTTCAACCAAAAGTTCCTGGAGATGTGGCGGATTCCCCCATCGCTGGTGGCCAGGCGGGACGATCAGCAGTTGCTCCAGTTTGTCCTGGATCAACTGGAAGAGCCGGCCGCGTTTCTGGCCAAGGTGGAGGAGCTTTATCACACCCAACAGGCCAGTTCCCTGGACGAGTTGAAATTCCGCGACGGGCGCGCTTTCGAGCGCTATTCCCAGCCCCAGCGTATGGGCGACGCCATCGTGGGCCGGGTGTGGAGCTTTCGCGACATCACCGAGCGCAGGCGGGTGGAGGAGGAGTTGCGCGCGAGCGAATCCCGCCAGCGAACCATTATCGAGAACGAGCCGGAATGCATCAAGATCGTTGATGCGCAAGGGCGATTGAGGCAGATGAACCCCGCCGGACTGGCAATGATCGAGGCCGACTCGCTAGAGCAGGTGACTGGACTCCTGGTGCTGGATCTCATCCCCCCCAAATACAAAACTGCCTTTGCTGAACTGCACGAACGGGTGCTCGCCGGCGAAACAAGGCAATTGGAATTCGAAATGGTGGGCCTCAAGGGCGGGCACCGCTGGGTGGAAACCCACGCCGGGCCCATGCGGGATAAAGGCGAGACGCTGCACCTGGCGGTCACCCGCGACATCACCGAGCGCAAGCGGATGGAGGAGGCGCTGCGACGGTATGAGATGGCGGTGGAGCAATCGAGCGACGGAATCGCGATCGCGGACCCAGAGGGTGGGCTTACCTTTGTGAACCGAGCGTGGGCGCGAATGCACGGCTATGAAATCTCGGAGATGATCGGGCAACATCTCTCGATTAACCACACTTCCGAACAAATTGAGAGCGACGTCGGCCCCTTCAACCGGGAAGTGGTGAAAAAAGGCGAGCACCGGGGCGAGGTTGGTCATCGGCGGAAGGACGGCACGACGTTTCCGACCTGGATGAGCACCACGGTCTTGAAGGACGACCAGGGTAAGCCGGTGGGCCTTGTCGGCATCGCCCGCGACATCACCGAGCGCAAGCAGGCGGAAGAACGTATCTCCGAGCAGGCCGCCCTGCTGAACGCCGCCAGCGACGCCATCTATGTGCGCACCCTCGACCACACCGTGACGTACTGGAACGACGGCGCCGAACGGCTCTACGGCTGGACTCGCGATGAGGCGTTGGGCCGCAAGATCACCGAGTTGGGCAACGCGGATCACGCGGCGTTCGGGGCGGCGCACGCCGTGCTCCTGGCGCAGGGCAATTGGTCCGGCGAGTTGAAAAAGACCAGCAAGACAGGCAAGGAGTTTTTCGTGTTCTGCCGCTGGACCTTGTTGCAGGACCAGCAGGGCCGGCCCAAGGAAGTTCTGGCCATCAACACCGACATCACCGAGAAGAAACAATTGGAAACCCAGTTCCTGCGGGCCCAGCGCATGGAAGCGATCGGGGCGCTGGCCGGCGGCATTGCCCATGACCTCAACAACGTTTTGGCCCCCATCCTCATGTCCACCTCGCTGCTGCGGGAGACGGTCACCGACCCGGAGAGTCGCAGCATGCTGGCGACCATGGCCGCTTGCGCCCAGCGCGGGGCGGACATCATCAAGCAACTGCTCGTTTTCGCCCGCGGCAAACCCAGCGCGCGCGTGCCCATGCCGATGCGGCATCTCCTGCAGGACATGGAGAAGATCATGCGCGAGACTTTTCCCCGGAACATTCAACCGCGCGTTGGTGCGGAAAAAGAACTTTGGCCGGTCCTGGGCGACGCCACGCAAATTCATCAGGCACTCATGAACCTGTGCGTCAATGCCCGCGACGCCATGCCCGACGGTGGCACACTCACGTTGGCGGGGGCGAATGTGACCCTCGACGCGGCGTTCGCCCGCAGGATGCCCGAGGCCAGGCTGGGCGATTACGTTTGCATCAGCGTCACCGATACCGGCTCGGGCATCGCGCCGGAGCATCTGGACCGCATCTTCGATCCGTTCTTCACCACCAAGGAAATCGGCAAGGGCACCGGCCTGGGGCTGGCCACGGTGCAGGGCATCGTGCGCGGGCACGACGGTTTCGTGCGCGTGAACAGCCGGATGGGGGAGGGGACGACTTTCGAGCTTTACCTCCCGGCCTCACCAGAAGCGGCGGTCGCCAGCAAGTCTGACACCGAGATTCTTCCGCCGCGAGGCCACGGAGAATTGATTCTGGTGGTGGACGATGAAACCAGCGTGCGCGGAGCCGTGCAGCAAACGCTGGAGATGCATGGTTACCGGGTCGTGGCCGCCGCGGAAGGCAACGATGCGCTGGCGCTGTTCACCCGGCATGGTGACGAGGTGAAAGCCGTAGTCACAGACATGATGATGCCAGGCATGGAGGGACCGGCGTTGATTCGGACCTTGCGCAACCTGGAACCGAAACTGCCCATCCTCGGAATGACCGGTCTCGCGGAGCGGGCGGGCGTCAAAGGAATGAAAAACCTCGATTTGCAGACGCTGTTGATCAAGCCTTTTACCGGCGCGAAACTGCTGGAGGCGCTGCACCAGGCGCTCGCCGGCCAGACCGGGACCGAGGCAGGA
>CAYIOH010000270.1:0-5968 GCA_964364975.1 uncultured Bifidobacteriaceae bacterium | reverse complement strand
GAGGCGCGCGACGATGTTCAGCGGCAGGGCCTGGAGTAACGCCACCAGTGACCGGGCGAGCAGGGAGAGCAAGGCTTCCATGCTTTACCGGAAACAGATCTTCCGCACACAGTCGCGAAAGTCATCGGCGCCGCTGACGATTTTGATTTCCACGCGCATGAAAAGGATGGGCAGGTCGCGCCGGTCCAGTTTTGGGAAGCGCACGGCGTCCTTCTGGGTGGTGATGATAAATTCGGCCTGACGTTTCTTGCTGCGGTTGATGACGTTGAGAATTTCCTGCTGCGTGAAACGGTGATGGTCGGCGAAGCGTTTGGCATAGACCAGTTCCGTGCCGAGTTTCACGAGGCTTTGCTCAAAACTTTCCGGTTGCGCGATGCCGCTGAGCGAGGCGACTTTGCGGCCTTTCAGAATATCAAGCTGCTGGCGCTGGCCGGAGAAAACGTCTTCGAGGTACAGCGGGTGATGCACGCACTCGATGACGGCGGCGGTGGAATTTAATTCCGCAATGCGGCGGCGCAAATCCGCGGTTTGCCCGTCGCTCTTGGTGATGAAAATGGTGTTGGCGCGCGCAAGGTGGGACGGCGGTTCGCGCAGCGTGCCGCGCGGGAGGAGATGCTCGTTGCCAAACGGCTGCTGACGGTCCACCAACACTACGTCGTGTCGTCTTCCTTGCAAGTGCCAGTATTGAAAGCCGTCGTCGAGGAGCAATGTGTCGCAGCCGAATTTCTCGATGGCGTAACGCCCGCTCTTGACACGGTCCTTGTCCACCAGCACGACCACGTCTTTGAGATTGGAGGCGAGCATGTGGGGTTCGTCGCCGGCCATTTCAGAATCGAGCAGGAGCGATTTGCCGTCGGATACGATGCGGGGTGGAGTGGTGTCTTCGCGGAAAAGAATTTTGTTCAACAGCCATTCATGAGCCGGTTTCGGCTTGGAGCGATAGCCGCGCGAAAGGATGGCGACGTTGCGGCCGGCGTCGCGGAGTTCGCGGGCGAATTTCTCAACCACCGGGGTTTTGCCCGTGCCGCCCACGGTCAGGTTGCCGATGGCGATGACCTGCACGCCGAGCGTCGCGTCGCGAAAGATACGGACGTTGTACAGCCAGCGGCGGGCCTTGACGGCGACCTTAAAAAGTTTCGAGCCGCCGAGGAGAAAGGCGCGCATGATCGCCGCGCGCGCGCCGCGGCGCTCCTCGAAGATGACTTCGAGGACGAAAGTTTCGAGGGTTTCCGTCCAGACATGGAACGTTTCGCGCATGGCGCATCAATGTGCCAAGCGCGCGAACACGGAGCAAGCGGAAGGAAACCGTGCCGGTTCTCGGCAACAAAAGTCATATCCAAACGGCCACGGCGCGGTTGCGTAAATGGACCTCGGTTGATTTATGAAAGCGAAGCGGACGCGCCAGTGGGTCAAAACACATTGCGACCGTTGGTTTGCTCCCGTTACGACGAAGAATTGGCTGTCAATTTAAGATGTTTGGCTGATAATAAGGGTGAGCGGCACGGAAATAAAATTGGGTCGGTTCAAATAAATGAAAATCAACCTGCCAGGCTCTTCGCCACCCGCGTCGGACACTGCTCATGCGTGTGCGGCGACATTACCAGGCTTTCGCAAACCGTCGGTGAGCCGGCTTGGATTCGGGCGGATTGTTTCCGCGCGCCGCAGCGCTGGGTTCACCTTGACGGAGGTCGTCGTTGCTGTGGCGGTCATCGCCCTAACGTTCGCGGGCGTGGTTTACGGCTACATCCGGACGACGGATCGGGCCGAATGGAGTGCCTACTCCTTGGCCGCCCAGTCGCTGGCGATGCAAGGGGTCGAGCAGGCGCGCGCGGCCAAATGGGATCCACAGGCTTGGCCGGTCGTGGACGATTTGGGCGTGACGAATTTCATCCAAGTGGAACCACTCGACGTGCCGGTGGTAGGCCAACCGATTCTGGCGACCAATTATGTCAGCGTAACAACGGTTTCCCTCGATCCTCCGCTCCGGCAATTGCGCGCCGATTGCGTGTGGGCGCTCAAGAGCCGCCCGATAGGAAGCGCCGGGCCGTTCACCAACACCGCCGTCACGCTGCGCGCGGCGGACCAATAAAATGAAACAGTGGGCAACCATTCAGTCCCGCCGCCCGGAGGCGCACGCCAGGGTGTTGGCTTTTACGCTGACGGAGATCTTGATTGCAACGGCGCTTTTCAGTCTGGTGACCGTGGGCGTTGTGTACACGCACGTGTTCGGACTCAAGATGGCGGCGTTGACCGGTTCCAAATTGTCCGCGACCGAAAACTCCCGGCACGCCTTGAACCGCGTGCGGGATGAAATCCGTTCAGGCAAGATCCTATACGTAGGCAACGGCGACGCCGCCACGTTCACCCTGGTCGCGGCGGACAGCCCACAGGAGGGAAACGCATTGCAAATTTATCGGACAGCGGACACCAACGTCTTCGTGCGCTATTACCTCGATACGGTGGAACAATCGCTGATGCGGAAGGCCAGCGGCGACAACCAGATCGAACAGATCGCCAAGCACATCAACATCACCAACCAAATGGTGTTTCGCGCGGAAGATTACCTCGGCAATACGTTGACCAACGACCAGAACAACCGTGTGATAAGAATGACGCTGGATTTCAATCAGTGGGAATTCCCTATCGCGCGGGCCGGTGGCGGTAATTACTACGATTATTACCGGCTCCAGACCAAAATCACGCGGCGGGCGATTGATTAGCGACCGGCCTGCTCGAAGCATGAAAGCACGACAAATCCATTCCCGACCTTCACAAGCGGGCTACGCGCTGCTGCTGGCCTTGGTGTTTGTCGGGGTCAGTCTGCTGCTTTTGACTTCCCTCCTCCAGTGGACTTCAGGGAATACGATGGTGACCGACCGCAACAACGCCTACAACCGCGCCGTGGGTGCCGCAGAAGCCGCCACGGAAATAGTGCTGAGCCACATCACCCGAGATTATATCAATCAAAGTTACGATCCCGCAAACCTGGGGGTTTATCGCAATCTCATTCCAATGAATGATTGGGCGGCGGAATACGAATTCAGCGACGGTGTCGGCGCGGCCAACCAAACGTGGGTGGACAGTTCCCCGACCAGGGTGCTCACCAACTTGGACTCGCAGTTCGCCGGGTTGTATGGCCGGGTTTACGTTTGCAGCACGCGTGCAAACGCCAAATCCCTGTCCCCGACCTATCCCAATCTCGCGGTGGCCGTCCGGCAGGATTTTCAACTCGCGTCCATCCCCATTTTTCAATTTGCCATCTATTACGCGATGGACCTGGAAATTAACCCCGACCCCCCGATGAAAGTGACCGGCAAAGTGCATGGCAACGCCGACATCTACACTTCACCTGGCAATGTGCTCGAATTTGTGGACGCCGTCGGGGCTGTCGGGAAAATCTATCACCATCGGCACCCGAACGACCCGAACCCATCGTCTGTCTTCATTCCAGTTTACGACAGCCTTCATCAGGAAAAAGTCAGTTCCCTGACCCTGCCGATTGGAACCAACAACAGCCCGGACAACGTGCGGCAGATTCTTCTGGAACCACCACCCGCCGGCGAAAGCCCGGCTTCGACTCCGGGCAAACAGCGCTATTACAACAAGGCCGATCTGATCCTGATCACCACCGATACCAACTGGACCGCTACGTTCAACGCGCATGGCGACGGCACCGACTTCACATCCAAATCGCCAAAAACCGATCTTTGGACCGGCACCAATTACACCTTTCTGACGACCAATGCCTTCTGGGATTATCGTGAAATCAAAACGGTATTGAGCGTTGACATTGATGTCGCAAGATTCATTTCGTGGACAACAACGAACAATCCACTCGGGCGACCGCTCAAATCCATTTACGTGAACGACCAGCGTTCCGTCCCGGGCCAACTCACCGCCGTGCGCGTGACCAATGGCCGAACGCTTCCGGACGACGGATTAACGGTCGCCACGCCGCGTCCGCTCTACGTCAAGGGGGATTTCAACGAGTCTGACCCCAAACCCGCTTCGCTCGTAGGCGACAGTATAACCATTCTGTCAGCCAATTGGAACGACAGTTGGACCAGTAGCACCCCGCTCGGCAGCCGCCACGCTGTCAACACCACCGTCAACACCACCGTCAACGCGGCCATCCTCGCCGGCATTGTCCCAACTACCAACAGCGGCGGCATCAAACATTACAGCGGCGGGGTGGAGAACTTTCCACGTTTTCTGGAGGACTGGAACAATAAGACGCTCACGTATAACGGTTCGATGGTGGTCTTGTTTCCGAGCCGTTACGCGACCAATTTTTGGGTCAGCCCCGACGATGCCAACCCCTATTACAAATCGCCCATACGCAAGTGGGCCTTTGACGTGAACTTTTTGAATTGGACCAATCTTCCCCCCGGCACACCCCAGGTCCAGAAGCTGGTTCGCGGCCAATGGCGTGTCGTCGCCGCCAACAGCCCAAACTAGGGCTTGGGCCCCGCATCCAACGCCGCCAGCCCGTTGGTGATGGCAAACTTCGTCAAGCCGGCCACGCTGTGAATGTCCAGCTTTTGCATGATGCGTTCGCGGTGCGTTTCGATGGTGCGCACGCCGATGCCGAGGTCACTGGCGATTTCTTTGTTGCTCCGGCCCGCGGCGATGCGGGCCAGCACTTCGCGTTCGCGTTCGCTGAGGCGGGAGAACGGGTCGGAGCGGCTGGTTTCGCTGACGAACTGGTTGAGCGCGATGCGCGCAACGGCCGGGCTGAAAAAAGTTTCGCCGGCGTTGACGGCTTCAATGGCGCGCACCAGTTCATCCGGCGGCGCATCCTTAAGCACGTAACCGCGCGCGCCCGCCTTGATGATGCGCAGCACATACTCGCGGTTGCTGTGCATGGACAGGATGAGGACCTTGACTTGGGGCGCTTCCTTTTGCAACCGCTCGGTCACGGCCAGGCCGTCCAGTTGCGGCATGTAGATGTCCATAAGAACGATGTCCGGCGACAACTCCGCGACCTTGCGAATCGCTTCCGCGCCGTCGGCAGCCTCGCCGACGATTTTGAGGTTCTCCCGGTTCGCCAGGCAGGAGTAAAGCCCTTTGCGCACGACCGGGTGGTCGTCCACCAACAGGACTTTGATTTTCTTTTTCACGTTGCTCATCGTCGAGATAACAATCTCCGCAAAATTCAGGCCTTTTGAAGTTATCGTTGCCCGGCGCATCGGCGGGGCGGTGATTAAATAAACCGCGCGGCGCCGCAAATCAAGTGCGCGTGCAGAAAATCAAACGCCTGGGTCACGCCGGTTGTTGTTGCGTCAGGCAGTGCAACGAACCGAAACCGAGCACGAGGTCCACCGCGTGAATGCCCACCACTGGCCGGTCGCGGAACAATTCCGCCAGCGTCCCCAGCGCCACGCGATCGTTGGGATCGTTGAACGTCGGCATGAGCACCGCCGCGTTGCTGATGTAAAAATTCGCGTAGCTCGCCGGCAGCCGCCATTTGCCGTAGTAAAGCGGCGCAGGCATCGGGAGCGGGACAACCTCGGGTTTTGCGCCGTCTTCCAGACGAAAATCATGGATGCGCTCCCAATTTTCCGCGAGCGGCTTGTAGTTGATGTCTCGCGGATTGGCTTCCTTGATGAGCACGAGTGTTTTCGGGTTCACGAAGCGGCAGATGTCGTCAATGTGTCCGTGCGTATCGTCGCCCACGGGTCCGTTGAGCAGCCAGAGCACATTCTTCATGCCGAGATATTGAGTGAAAGCCTCGTGGTATTGCGTCTTGGTCAGGCCCGGATTCCGCATCTGAATCTTCGGATGCAGATAACATTCCTCCGTAGTCAGCAATGTGCCGCGCCCGTTCACCTCAAGGCCGCCGCCTTCGATGACGAAGTTCTTCCCGTTAAACTGCGCGTTGAACAACGGTTTCCTCAACAGCGCCGCCGCCGTCTCAGGAACGCGCGTGTCGAGTTGCCAGTTCCTGTATTTCGCCCAAGCGTTAAAA
>CAYIOH010000269.1:4617-5981 GCA_964364975.1 uncultured Bifidobacteriaceae bacterium | reverse complement strand
TTTTCAGAAAATGTTTGGTCGGACATATCAGCAAGAAGCATCCTTCTCTCTTTCTCTACCAATTTCAGCATGGCTCCCGGGGCCATTCTAAGCGAAATTGTCCCGTAGAGACTTTGCGGAGCAATCCGAGAATATCTTTTCGCCGCAATCTGCGCAAAGTTTTTGCATAGCTCGCTCCTTTCTGGATTTGAGGTTTTATCAAGTAAAAAACTAAGGGCGATGGCTCGTTTCCATGCGTGACGATACAACGCCGCCTCAGGGTGTTTTGAAGCCTTCGGAGTTAGTGGTTTTGTAGGCGCCCGGCGCTTCTACGGGCCACGTTCCCGTGGGCGTGGCGAAAGTGCCACCGAACGTGAAGTCCGCCGACGGGTCGGTTAGTGGCGGGTTGACCGATTGCACGGCCTGCACCGACATGGGCAGACGGCTGTAGTGGGATTCATAACCAGAACAGGCGGTGACCAGATCGCCGATGTCTTTTTTGGCCTGCATGATTTGCGCCCGTTTTTTTGCCCCGGAGAAAGCCGGCATGAGCATCGCCGCCAAAATGGCAATGATGGCAATGACCACCAGAAGCTCAATCAAGGTGAAACCCCGGCAAGCGGATGAAACGCGGGAGAATGGGCGAGGCCCGAGGTGGCACCGGGTTTGACGCCGCGGACGAAAACCGCCGGGCGAAGAAACGCGCCGGGTCCTAGTTGCGAAGGCCGGGTCACAAATCAAAAGCCCCGGCGATGGCGGCGTGCGCACGGTAATTTCCGGATGCCAGGTCAAGTCGCCCCAAGCGACGGGCAGCAGCTGTATTTCTTGGATGAGATTAGTCGTCATGGAAATGTGATTGGGGGTTGAGGGTTAGTTCACAAATTGCGGCTGTTCGCTCCAGTTGCTGATACGATTGATTTTCCCGCCGATGAAAATGTCCAACCAGAGGTCATAGGAACTGGAGTTGTTGGTGGGGCTGGACGAGTTGTAACGGAACGGGTTCATGCCCGGCTGGCCGGCGATGATGTTTCCCAGGTTGGCGGGCCAATGCAACGAAGAGACGATGAGACGAACGTCGGAATTACCAACTTGGTAAGCACCGATCTGTGACGACGGCAATCCGGCCTTCGAAAAAAAATTCACGGCAGCCTGAACTTCACCGGAAGTGTCATGGGTGTGATTGACAAAGGCAGTCACGCCAGCGCCGAAGATCGCGTTGACGTCATTGTTGGGAATTTTGGCTCCCGCGTCCAGAGTTCGGAAATATGTCACGCCTCCGTCAACAAACGGTTCGGTTCCAACCAATTCAAAATACAACTGGTTGAGCTCCGGTTTACCCGGATTGTCCGGGGGATAAAAACCGTATTTGGCTTGGTAAGACTCGA
>CAYIOH010000269.1:0-4607 GCA_964364975.1 uncultured Bifidobacteriaceae bacterium | reverse complement strand
AAATTTCACGGCTGCCTGAACTTCCCCGGAAGTGTCATGGGTGTGATTGACAAAGGCACTTACACCAGCGCCAAAAGCCGTGTTGATGTCAGCGATCCTGATTCGGGCGCTGCCGTCCAAGGTCACAAACTCGCCTGGCACTCCATTTGTGGTTCCCATCAGTTCAAAATACAACTGGTTGGTTACCGCACTGCCGGGATTGTCAGGTGGATAAAAACCGTATTTGGCTTGGTAAGACTCGATGACCGTTTCGAGCCGATGCAATTCCGTTTTCACTTTCTTGCGCGTGGCGTTCTCCTTGATGCCCTTGACGGTTGGAAAAGTCAGCGCCGCCAGGACGCCGATGATGGCCATGACCACGAGCAGTTCAATCAAGGTGAACGCGGATTGTTTGCGGGTGCCGGACTGGGTCAGTTTCTTCATAGGCATTGACATTTCATCGCTCGCGGACTTCCTGTTCCATCCGTTCGCTGAGCCATTGTTTGATCATGCTCTGGTAATTCAGGAATCGGGACCGGGCCAGCCGTTTGATGCGCGCCAACATGCGCGGGTCTATCCGCAGCGTGATGGTCACCGACTCCGAACCCTCGCTGCTGCCCGCGACAGACGATTCCATCAGGCGCAGGTCGGGCCGGTTCTCCGCCCAGAAGTCCGCTTCGGCTGCTTCGCTGTCGAAGATCGGCACTTCTTCCCATGTGGCAATCGAGCGCATATTCGAACTCTCTGTTCAACCGTTTCCGGCTCGTTTTCATTGAGCCAACGTTTGGTCCACCTTCCGCTGATAGAAAAATCGTTCTTCCGGCTCGAACTGGCGTGCGTGGAGAACCCGGACCTGCTTTCCGTTAGTTCGATACACACTAAAGATCCCAACGCCGGCCGCCGACATGCCAAGATTGAAAAACCGCGCCTGAACCGCGAACCGGCGCGAGTCCGGCAACAAGCGTACCGCGAACGGATCTTCAAACGATTCTTCTACTTCTCGCTGGCTCAAAGAACTATCCAACTCGAAGGGTGGATTATTCCAATCAAACTCCATATCGAGTTAACTGCAAATAAAACGCCCATACAATGTCGTTACAATGTATTTACGCATGGCCAACCTTAACTGTCAACAACTTGCTTCACTTTTTTTCAGAATACCAGCCTGCCGAAGTGCCTCGGAGGCCAAAAGAGCCCAAAATAACTTCGCTGTTCTGCTTAGTTGTCTTTGTCACCCTTGTCAGTGGAGTCGATCCCCCCCATGAGGACGATCAAAGGCAGAAACATTGCAATCACGATGCTGCCGACGACCACCCCGAGAAAAACAATCATGATCGGTTCGAGCAGTGACGTCATGGCCGTCACCGCGTTATCAACCTCTTCATCGTAGTTGTCCGCGATCTTGAGGAGCATTTCAGGGAGCGCACCGGTCTGCTCGCCCACGTCCACCATGCTGACCACCATTGGGGGAAAGACGGCGGAAGCTTCCAAGGGGGCCGTGATGGTTTCGCCTTCCTTGACGCTTTCGTGAACGGCGCTGACGGCGTCGGCGATGATCACATTGCCCGCCGTTTCTTTCACGATGGTCAATGCTTGCAGAATCGGCACGCCGCTGCTGACCAGCGTTCCTAGAGTGCGCGTGAATCGGGAGATGGCCACCTTACTGACGACGGGGCCGAGAATCGGCATCTTGAGCTTGAACTTGTCGAAGACATGCCGTCCGAATTTCGTCCGGACGAAGATCCGAAACAGGATCACGACTACAGCCACTACCGTTCCCGTTACCACGATGTTATTTGCGATGGCATCGCTGATTCCCATAACGAGCCGGGTGAACGCGGGCAACTGAGCGCCTTCCAACATGCCTTCGAACACGAGCTTGAACTTCGGAATGACATTGACCATCAGGATGTAGATGATGACGATGGCCACAATCAGCACGGCCACGGGATAAAACATCGCCGCTTTCACCTTGCCCTTGATCTTCTGCGCTTTCTCCATGAACTCCGCCAGACGCGTCAGGACGACTTCCAAAACACCGCCCAATTCTCCGGCCTTGACCATGTTGACAAACAGGCGGTTGAAAACCTTGGGATGCTGTGCCAGCGCCTCGGAGAACGTGCTGCCGCCTTCGATGGCCAGCGCCAATTCACCGCCGATGGACTTGAGGGTGGCGTTCCGTTCCTGTTTTTCGAGGACGCGCAATCCTCGGAGGAGCGGCAATCCGGCGTCAATCAGCGTCGCCAGTTGCCGGGTGAACGTGGTGAGGACTTTGGATTTTACCCGCCCGCTCAGGCCGGGGATTTTGATACTAAAATTGAGGTTGAGGGCGGATTTCTTGCCCGCCGCCTTGGCCGGAGCTTTTGCTTTCTTGTCCGCCTTGTCTTTGGCCTTGTCAACCTCGACGATTTTCGTCGGAAACAACCCCATCTCCTTGACCCGCCCGATGGCTTCGTTCTGAGTGGCGACCTCAAGGGTGCCCTTGGTTTCCTTGCCCTTCTGGTCCATTGCCACATAGCTGAATTTCGGCATAACAGGTCCTTTGCTCAGGTATATTTCACAATTTCCTCAATGGTTGTATCACCGTCGAAAATGCTGCGCAAGCCATCTTCCCGGAGCGTCACCATGCCGAGTTCCACGGCCTTTTGGCGCAGCACCACCGTCGGCGCCCGTTCGTTGATCATGGCGCGGATGGCGTCGTTGACGACCAACAATTCAAAAATACCCTTCCGCCCCCGGTAGCCCGTGTCGTTGCAAGTCGAACAGCCGCGCCCGTAATAAAAAACCTTGTCCCCCAAATCGTGCGGCGAAAGGTTCAGTAGCGCCAACTGGGTTTCCGTCGGCTCGAACGGCGTCCGGCAATTCTTGCAAATCTTGCGGACCAGCCGTTGCCCGAGCACGGCCATCAGCGTGGAAGAAATCAGGAACGGCTCCGTGCCCATGTCAATCAAGCGCGTCACCGCCCCGGGCGCGTCATTCGTGTGCAGCGTGCTCAAGACGAGATGGCCGGTCAACGACGCCTGAATGGCGATCTGCGCCGTCTCCAGGTCGCGCACCTCGCCCACCATGATGATGTCCGGGTCCTGGCGCAGGAACGACCGCAGCGCCTTGCTGAAGGTCAACCCCATCGCCTCGTTGATGGCCACCTGCATCACGCCTTCAATGTCGTATTCGACCGGGTCTTCCGCCGTGAGGAGCTTGGAATCAATCGTGTTCACTCGCCGGAGACACGAGTAAAGCGTCGTCGTCTTGCCGCAACCCGTCGGTCCGGTGACGATCAAAATGCCGTTGGGCACCTGAATCGCCTGGCTCACATAATCCTGGACATACTTTGGGAAACCGAGGGATTCCAGTTCCAGGTTCACGGTTGACCGGTCCAACACGCGCAGCACCACCGACTCGCCGAACTGCGTGGGCAGGGTGGACACGCGCAAGTCAATCATCCGGTTGCCCAGCGGGAAACTCACCCGCCCGTCCTGCGGCAGGCGCCGCTCGGAAATGTTCAGATTCGCCATGACCTTGATGCGCGAGATGACCGGCAAAGCCAGATGCTTGGGCGGCGGCGCCATTTCGTAAAGCGCGCCGTCCACGCGGTAGCGGATGCGAAAATCGTTCTCGAACGGCTCGAAGTGAATATCGCTCGCCCGGTCCTGCACCGCCTGATACAAAACCAGGTTCACGTATTTGATGATCGGCGCTTCATTGGCCAGGCTGGCCACCATGGCTTCATCATCCAGGTCGCCGCCGAGCGCGGTGACCTCCTTGGCGATGTCTTCATCCGCCCCAATTTCCTTGAGGATGTCGGCGAAGTCGGCGCTTTCCTGCCCGCCGTAATGTTTTTCTATCGCCTGGTGAACGTCCGCCGGGTTGGCCACGACCAATTGGATTTCCTTGCCCACCACAAAGCCCAAGTCATCGGCCTGACCCGGATTGAACGGGTCCGCAAAGGCCACGCGCAACGCGCCATCGGAAGCTTCAATCGGCAGGCACTGATAGGTTTTGGCGGTTTTGGCGGGAATCTGGCTTAACAAGGCCGGGGGGAAATCCCGGTTGCGCAACGCTACCACCTCCGTGCCCAGATAATTGGCCATCGCCTGCAAAATCGTGTCCAAGTCCAGAAATTCGAAGTCCTGGAGGATTTGGATGACCGGCGTGCCGCTGCGTTTGAATTCCGCGGCTACCTCCTCGTATTGCAAGTCATCCACCAGACCCTGCTCTTTGACCAGCGCCAACAGTGGATTGGAAATCTCTTCCGGCATAACAACGAGTTCAAACTTTGCCTGGCTTTACCACGTCGCCGGCCTCCGCGCCGACGGCTTGGGCCAGTTCCAGTTCCTGCAACTTCTGCTGAATGGTCACCGGGTCTTGCGACTTGGTGATGACTTCCTCGCGCGAGATCATGCCCGCCATGTATTTCTCCAGGAGAAAACCGTCCAGCGTCACCATGCCCCACTTCGCGCCGGTCTGAATGTCCGACCCGATGCGGAACGTCTTGTTGTCCCGGATCAGTGCGGCGATGGACGGCGTGTTGATCATGATTTCAAACACCGCCACGCGGCCGGGCTTGTCCACGCGCGGGATCAACAACTGCGAAATCACCGCCTGCATCACGGTCGAAAGCTGGATGC
>CAYIOH010000268.1:0-6018 GCA_964364975.1 uncultured Bifidobacteriaceae bacterium | reverse complement strand
GTGGCCGTCAGTGACAAACGCGGAGGTTGTCGCGATGACGCGCTGGGTTGAATCGCGCCTGCCGGTGACGAGTGTGGACGAGGCGGCGCACGTGGTGAACTTCGGCAAGCGCTCAGTCTTCGAGTTGCAGAAGGACGATCTCTACTACCTCGAGCACGCGTTCGAGGCACTCGACACGCCGGGCGAATGGTATCTCGATGGTCAGAGAGGAACGTTGTTTTATGCGCCAATGCCGGGCGAACAACCCGATCACATTGAGGCCATTGCCCCGGTGCTGACGCAGGTGGTCCGGCTCGAAGGAAAGCCGGAAGTGGGTCAGCTCGTGGAGCGGGTTGAGTTCCGCGGTCTGACGTTTGCCCACGCGGAATGGAATCTAGCGAACGCCGGCGACAAGAGCGCACCCGTCGGCTGGCCCGCGCCGACCAGCGAGGTCGGCGGCTTCAATCAGGCGGCGATTGGCGTGCCGGGCGCGGTCTGGGGCGAGGGCGTGCGCGCCTGTGTGTTTGAGGATTGCACGTTCACGCACCTTGGCACTTATGGCCTGGAATTGGCGCGTGGCTGTCAGTCGAACCGCATTTCGCGCTGCGAATTGACCGATCTCGGCGCGGGTGGAATTAAAATCGGCGAAACAGCGATTCGCACCATCGCCGCCGAACAAACCCAGGGCAACGAAATCTCCGATTGCCGGATTCACGATGGCGGGAAGCTGTTTCAAAGCGCCATCGGGGTTTGGATTGGCCAGTCTCCGAACAACCGCATCGCGCACAACTTGATTCACGACTTTTATTACACGGGCATTTCCATCGGCTGGACGTGGGGTTACGGCCCGGCGCTCGCGTCGAACAACATTATCGAGTTCAATCACGTCCATCACATCGGCGCGCAGTCGGACGGCGACGGCCCGGTGCTCAGCGACATGGCGGGCATCTATACGCTGGGCAAACAACCGGGCACCCGCATCGTAAACAACCTCTGGCACGACATGGCCGCCACCAAATACGGGGGCTGGGGGATTTATTTTGACGAAGGCAGTTCGGGAATTCTCGCGGAGAGCAATGTGGTCTATCGCACCACGCATGGCGGCTTCCACCAGCACTACGGCGAGACGAACATCGTGCGGAATAATCTCTTTGCCTTCGCGCGCGACCAGCAACTTCAGCGTTCGCGGGAAGAAGACCACGTGAGCTTCAGCTTCAGCAATAACATCGTGCTGTTCGACCAGGGCGTGCTGCTCGGTTCAACGTGGAAGAACGACAAGTTCATCCTGGACGGCAACCTTTACTGGGACAGGCGAAAAGGGGCCAAGGTGGAGGAAATGAAGTTTGCGGGTGCAACGCTGGAGCAATGGCGCGCACGCGGCCATGACAAGAATTCGCTCATAGCTGAGCCGCTGTTCACGTCGCCACAAGAAAATGATTACCGGCTCAAGCCGGGTTCGCCCGCGTTGGAGCAGGGCTTTCGCCCGATTGACCTGAGCCGCGTCGGGCCGAGATGATGAGAAACGCTGCCTTCAAGCCCGAGGTGCGATCCCACGCGCCGGTTTTCAACGCGTCTTCGTCAAAGGCTTGATCGGCATGGCGCTGGAGGTGGAGCAATGCTTGCCCATCGGTTTGCTGATCTCGAACGGTGAGTTTATTTCGTTCCACGGTCCTGACCCGACGATGATGCGCGTGGGCACGAATAACACCCTCGAAAACCCGTCGCCAAATCGAAATCGAGAAAAGTCCGGATCGCGAAAGAACGTCAATCTTATCGAGACGAAATCGCAGTCAGGAACACCTTAACCGGACAGCGGAGACACGGAATTTCAAGGCATTGTCTTCAGTATTGAGCAGTTTCCCATTTTTTGGGCGCCAGAATCGGTTTGACGCCGCGGGCGATGGTTTGTAGATTGCGCTGCTTTTGGATTCCAGAGTAGCTCAATGGTAGAGCAATCGGCTGTTAACCGATGGGTTGTAGGTTCGAGCCCTACCTCTGGAGCCACTATTCTGCCACTCTGCCGGAACTTTTCTGGCACTTTTCCGTCACTATCCGCGAACTTGCGGCAGACGGGAATGCCGTTTTTTTGATTTGGTATTTCCCGCCGCGCGACTCTTCGTCGGGATTGAATAGGATGACGCATTCTGTCAACTAAGCCTGCTCGATTGAGTATCGTTGCGTGGGCGTCCGTCGCCAACTTGATCTGCTGGAATTGGGCTCGGGCCTCGGTCCCGCCTTGCTCTCTGCGAGCTTGAGAGTTACAACTTGGTTTGTATGTATTCATTTGCTGGTGGACGTAGCAACTTCATTTCGCGTTCTCCAGTATCCATGCCATCTATCAGTTGCTGGCGATATTTCTAATGTGGCTGTATCCGTTACTCGGCGAGTACTTGAAGCGAATCAAGGAAACGCTGGACAAGAAACGAGAAACGAACAAAAATTTTCAAGGAGTAATTTATGAAGATTACTGTCATTGGCGGCGGTTCGACCTATACGCCCGAACTGGTCAACGGATTTCTCGCCCGGGTGGGTTCGCTTCCGCTCAAGGAACTCTGGCTGATGGATATTGATAAGGAACGCCTTGAAATTGTCGGCGGGTTTGCCCAACGCATGGTCAAAGCCAAAGGTGATCCCTTCAAGGTGGTTCTTTCACTCAATCAGCGCGAAGCCATTGCCGGCGCAACGTATATCGCCACGCAACTGCGCGTCGGCCTGATGCCCGCGCGTCGCGGGGATGAATATCTCGGTCTGCGGCATGGACTCATCGGCCAGGAGACGACCGGCGTCGGCGGCCTGGCCAAGGCGCTGCGAACCATTCCCGTGATTCTCAGCATCGCAAAGGATGTTCGCGAAGTGGCGCCGGGCGCGCTGCTCGCCAATTTCACCAACCCGGCGGGATTGGTCACCGAGGCGTTGAATCGTTACGCGCCCGAGGTCCCGGCGGTGGGGGTTTGCAATGTCGGCATCACCATGAAGATGGAGATCCTGGAAGACCTGGAGAAGTCCACGGGCAACAAGATTGATGACAGCCGCGCAACCTTGAACACGCTTGGGCTGAATCACCTCACCTGGCATCGCGGGTTCAAGGTGGATGGCGAAGAGCGGTGGCCATCGGTGTTCCCCGCGTTCATCGAGAAGACGAAAAAAGCGGAGAAACCTGAATGGGACATCCGCACGCTCGAAGTATTGGGAATGATCCCCAACTACTACCTCCAGTTTTTCTATTACACCGACAAAAAGTTCGAGGCGCAAAAGAAGTGGCCCCCCTCGCGCGCGGAGGAGGTCTTTGAAATCGAGAAAAGCCTGCTGCGCGATTACGCCGACCCCGCGCGGACCGAACCGCCCGCCGACCTGATGAAACGCGGCGGCGCGTATTATTCCACCCTCGCGACCCAACTCATCAACTCGCATCACAACGACCTTGGGCAGGTTCACGTGGTCAACGTCCGCAACAATGGCGCCGTCAAGGAATGGCCCTCGGATTGGGTTTTGGAACTGCCGGCCCAAGTGGACCAACGCGGCATTCACCCGCTGCCCGCAGCGCCCTTGCCGCCCGCCTGTTTTGGACTCATCGCCCAGGTCAAGATGTACGAATTGCTCACCGTCGAAGCCGCGGTGCATGGCGACAAAAACGCCCTGTATCAGGCGCTGCTCACCCATCCGCTGGGCCCGAGTGGCGACCAGGTGCAGGCGGTGATGGATGATCTGCTCGCCACCAACCAGCAATGGCTGCCGCAGTTCTCCCAATAGATCTTCGCGTATGAAATACTTCATCGGCTTCGATGTCGGTTCGACCAAAACCCATGCGCTGGTCGTTGATGAAAGCGGTCAATGCGTTGGCGCCGGGAAAGCGGGCGGCGGCAATTACCAGGCGGTGGGATACGATGGGCTGAAGGCCGCCTTGCGCGAGTCGCTCGGAGCGGCGCTGCAAATGTCCGGCATCGGCAAGGCCCAGATCGCGGGCGCCGGCTTCGGCATCGCCGGCTACGACTTTCCCTCCGACCGGGCGCCGCATTTGGCGGCGATGGCGACGCTGGGACTGTCCTGCCCGATGGAAGTCGTCAACGATGGCGTCAACGGCTTGCTGGCGGGCGCCACGCGCGGCGTCGGCGTCAATGTCACGGCGGGTTCGTCGAACAATTGCCGCGGGCGCAACCATCACGGCAAGGAAGGACGCATCGTTGGCAACGGCACGCTCTTTGGCGAGTTCGGCGGCGCAATGGAAATTGTCCAGCGCGGATTGCAAATGGTGAATTACGCCTGGATCCAACGCCGCCCGGCGACCGCTCTGACGCGCATTTACCTGGCAGCGGTGGGCGCCAAAAATGAATTGGATTTAATGGAAGGCTTGTCGAACGAGAAATATCAACTTCCGACGTCGCTCGCCGCGCAAGTGTCGGAAGCCGCTCGCCACAGCGACGCCGCCGCGCAGGAGATCATCCGTTGGGCGGGCGAAGAGTTGGGCTGGCTGGCGGTTTCGGTGGCGCGTCAGATTGAAATGGAAAACGAAGCGGTGGAAATCATCCAGTCGGGCAGCGTGTTTGAGGCGGGCAAAGCGATCACTCAACCGATGGCGGAAATTGTGTTGCAGCATTGTCCGCGCGCGAAATTAATCCGGCTCGACGGTCCGCCCGTGGTCGGCGCGGTCCTGCTCGGCATGGAGCAGGCCAACTTCGATGGCTATGCTGTTCGTGATAGGATGGCTCGCACGGCAAAAGAGGTGGTTAAATGAAAATTCGATCCTCACAAACTGCTATCACCCCTGCCGGTATCAGTTGGAAACAATGAACCTCGGACACTGGAAACGGGTCACCCATTAGCGTGAGCGGCTTGGCTACGCGGCGGCATGGTCTGCGTATCCAGTCATGGCGAATTACCAGCCTGACCTTAAAGCGCTGGGCTACGAAAGCGGCACGGTGAAGGCGATTTGGGACAACATCCGCGGCCTGGATTTGCTCGACTCTCTGGGTTACGTCAAGCACGGGAAGTATGGCGCCATCGGCCATTCGCTCGGCGGACACAACGCGATTTACACCGCCGTGTTCGACGACCGCATCAAAATCGTCGTCTCAAGCTGCGGCTTCGACTCATTTCTTGATTACTACGACGGCAACCGGGCCAACTGGCAACCCGGGCGCGGCTGGTGTCAAACCCGCTACATGCTGCGACTGGCGGATTATCGCGGTCGGCTCGCGGAAATTCCGTTCGACTTCCACGAACTGCTCGGCGCCCTCGCGCCGCGCCCCGTATTCGTCAATGCGCCGTTGCGGGATGAGAACTTCAAATGGCGCAGCGTGGATGAAGTCGTGAAGGCGGCGTCAGCCGTCTATCGCTTGTATGGCGTGCCGGGGAACTTGCAGGTGGAACATCCGGATTGCGCCCACGATTTTCCGGAGGTCGTGCGCGAGCGCGCGTATCGGTTGCTGGAGGAAGAATTGCGATGAGCTTCGGTCTGGCAGCGCCGCAGGCGCTGGAAACAGGGCGCGACTGTGTCCGCAGGACCAGTCGCAGCGCGTGAAAGCCATCTAGTGGTTGAAAGAAAAATCGAGCGACTCCGATGGCCAACCTGCTGCGGCTGGTGCTTTGCACTCAGCCGCGCTCTGATTTCGCCGCGATGGGGCGAGAGAGGCTAAAGGAAGCGGGTGGCGACAAAGATTCCGCTCCTCATGGTGCGGAGCGGTGGGTTACGGCTGAGGTTTCAATCAAACAAGAAATTTTGCAGCATTTCTTTGCGTCGCGCTTCGCTGTTAAAGATTTCAACGAAATCTTTTCCCAAAAGGATTTTTCTTAAAACGCTACAAACGAGTGCGAACGCGCGCTTCACTGATTCATCAACCTTTTTGTAATCTGGACTTCCACCGTGGACGATGGCGGAACGAATACCATAGAATTGCTTAACCAACTGGAATGTATTTTCTCGTTGGGTGCGATCTGTTGCAACAAACCGGGAAACATTAAACGCAATTTGATGTGCCGTTTCGGACTGCGAGTGTGGTGCAAAAAGGGATTCCAAAACAATGGCAAGATTGAGACAAACCT
>CAYIOH010000267.1:0-6030 GCA_964364975.1 uncultured Bifidobacteriaceae bacterium | reverse complement strand
CAGACGCGAAAATTGTTCAACTGGTTGATCGCCGGCGGCGTTGCGCTGGCCATGATCACAACCCTCGCCGCGCAAACGGTCAAGGAACGCACGGGCCAAGTCGTGCGCATCAAGGGCGCCGCGCGATATTCCACTGGCAATGGCCAATGGCAAAAACTCACAGTCGGCACCAAACTCAAATCCGGGGACCTCGTTCAGTCAGCGGCAAATTCGTACGTGGACATCATCTTGGGCAGGGTTGACTACGTTCCGTCGCGGGTGGCCGTTGGAGACACGCTTTCGTATCAGCCCGAGGCCACGCAGGACGTTATCCGCGTGTGGGAAGATTCGGTTTTGGGGTTCGACAAATTGACAACCATGAACACTGGTGCGGAAGAGGTAACGGACACCCAGCTTGATTTGCGCGCGGGCCGGATTTTGGGGATGGTCAAAAAAATGCCCGCCGCCTCCCGTTATGAAATCAAGCTGCCCAACGGCGTCGCCGGTGTGCGCGGCACTATCTACCGCATCAGCGCTGCAGGTATCGTGCAGGTGTTGAGCGGTGCCGTGGTCATCTCGTGGACCAGTTCGGACGGGTCACCGATGACGCAGGTTGTGGACGCCGGATATCAATTTGACTTGCGCACTGGCCTGCTTGACCGCATTCCAGATCTTGAAGACCGGGGACTGCGCAGTGCCTGCGAGGAACTGCGCTTTACCGCTCAAGCGCCGCCGAAAACTGTCGTGGTGGATCAAACGATTTATTACGTGTCACCAAAATGATGCGCACGCCCGGCGGACGCGACTAAGCGCAACGGCGCATCCGATTTTTCCCCAACCAGAGTAGCCATAGGTTCCATGATCTCTGGCCGTTGAAAGACGGGGGGAGGGATTTTGTCTTGCGCCCGGTTTCGACGCTGGCCACCACCACTCCGCAACCGCGGCTAAGCTTGTTCTCCGTCGGCAGCGTCCCAACTGACGCCCGATCTGGCGGTCTTGCGCCATGACGGACACCACCACCGACATGCATGGCAGCCAGCCCGGCTTCCATACCACCGCGCCGATGTCGTGAAGGGCTTCCACACTTCATCACGAGGCCCGCTTTGCTTCCACGGCCGCGTCCAGCGGGCGGTGAAACTCTATCAGGAGCAAGGGTCGGACGGGTTTGCTGGCGGTGATGGCACCGCTGGCGCGGGAACTGTTATGCCTGGAACCGACCCAGACCGGGTTTCCAACCACGAAACTACGCCTGGTGTTCACGCTGGTGTGCTGCGATCCGGGAGGGTGGCAACGCAAAGTCCCTGAGATCGTAAAGTCTGCGCCTGACTCGTGAGAACAGAATATCGGTTTGAAATGCAGGCTATCGCGGCGCCGCAAGTCTTAGCGCGATCTGCTTGTCCAGTTCGTGGCAGAGCCCTTTGTCGCTGCCGCCGCCCTTGGTGCGCGCTTGCACGATCACTGCTGAAACTTTCGGGTCAATTTGCTCGATGCTGATCCAAACAGTACGCTGGTTGACCTTGCCTTCGAGCGCCAGCACACCCGCGGCGTTCGTGCCGCCATGGAGCGTGGATTCACTCAACAACGTGCCGTTGAGCTTGACCACTTCCTTGGCCGCATCAAAAACCTGGCTCGCCGGGCGCTCGTAGCGTCCCTCAATCCGATCGCTTACAAATGGCACCGCGGCTGTTTTTTTTCCGCTAACCGTGTTGACACAGCCGATGGCCACGATGGCCAATCCGGCCAAACCGAGGAAAAATTTTATTTTCATTTGAAGGTAATCCAACCAGAACGCCGGCCATCGTCAAGCACGAAGCACAAATTTTAATCCACCGTTTTGACCGGCTCCGCGATCAAATCGTAGTCCGTATGGCCAACGACGCGCACGCGGGCAAACTCGCCGATGGGTAGCCTGCCGCGCACATAAACGCGTCCGTCAATGTCCGGGGCGTCAGCTTCCCCACGAGCGACAAGAAAATATTGAGTTTTGAACCTTGAGCTTTGGGTTTCGTGTTCACGGAGCCAGCCTTGTTCCCGCGAGTTGACGTTCGCGCCTTGCAATGACTTTCCGCTCGCGCGGCCTTCCACCAGCACCTTGATTTCGCGGCCAGCAAACGACCCCGAAACTTCGCGCGCGACCTTGTGTTGCGCGGCCATCACCAATTCGCGGCGCTTCTGTTTCACCGTCTCGTCGAGTTGGCCGGACATCGCGCCGGCACGCGTGCCATCTTCCTTCGAGTAAGCAAACACGCCGAGCCGCTCGAACTTGGTTTCACGGATGAATTCCAGCAAATCCTGGAAACAAGCCTCCGTCTCGCCGGGAAATCCGACGATGAACGTCGTGCGCAACGTGATGCCGGGCACGCCGGCCCGGATCTTATTCAACAACTCAACGATGTATGGCCGTGAGGTTTCACGCCGCATCCGTTCCAACATGTTCTCGTGGATGTGTTGGAGCGGAATGTCCACGTACCGCGCCACCTTCGGACATTCGGCGATGGTTTGAATCAGTTCGTCCGTCCAGTGCGCCGGGTGCGTGTAGAGCAGGCGAATCCAGAAATCGCCGGGGAATGAGTTCAGTTCGCGGAGCAGCGTGCAAATGGTCGTGGCATCGGCCGCAAGCGATTTCGTGGCGGCGGAGAATTTTCCCGGCGAAGAAATCGCGCGGCTGTGGTTCGCGCGCAAATCCAGCCCGTAGTAAGTCGAGTCCTGCGAAATCAGGTTCAATTCCTTTACGCCTTCGGCGAGCAACGCTTTGGCTTCAGCCACGATGTCACCTTGCGTGCGGCTGCGATGCGACCCACGCATCCGGGGAATGATGCAAAAACTGCACGGGTGATTGCAACCCTCGGCGATTTTTACGTAGGCGAGGTGGCGCGGCGTGAGCCGGAAGCGTGGCGTGGCGTAATCCGGGATGTAGGTGGGCCGCGAGTTCACTTCCAACAGCGGCCCTCGTCCTCTGCCCTCGGGTTGCGTGTGACGTGGGGGGTGTGGCGTCGGGTGATCACCGACGATGGATTTGGTCTGGCTGAATTTTTCCGTGCCGCGTAGCGATTCCGATTGTCCGTGCTCAGAAACAGGCCGGGCTATTTCTAATTCCGCGAACCGCCCAACGATTTTGGCTTTGGATTTGAAACTCGGAGCTTTCCTGGAAGTTGGAGATGGGAGGCGGGTGTTTTCTCTCCGCCTGGCCATCGCCTGTTTGACAATGCTGGCCACATCGGCCACCTGATCAATTCCCATGAACGCGTCCACTTCCGGGAACAATGTGGGCAATTCGTCGCGAAACCGCTGCGGCAGGCAACCGGAAACAATCAGACCCTGACCCCGGTTCCTTGCCTCGCGGACGGCGGCGGATTCGAGAATCGTGTCCACGCTTTCCTCCTGGGCCGAGTCAATGAAAGAGCAGGTGTTCACAATCATCACGTCCGCCAGCGCCGGGTCGTTCGTGATTTCCACGCCGTCCTGGAGCAGCGCGCCAAGCATGATTTCGGCATCCACGAGATTCTTCGCGCAGCCGAGCGAAATCAAACCCACGCGGACGGGACGGTCGTTGGCTTTGGTTTTCCTCACAAGCCGGACGGATTAATTGAGAAACACCAAACGCCAGGCATCAACGGATTGCGTGGGGTTATTGGGGTTCTGGTGATTGTCATCGGTTTGCCGACGGCGCATTGGTCGTCGTCAGCACCGGTGGCGCGTTGGTCGGGGACGGACCGGTCGCGCTCTCCGGGGCCATTCCCAGCTTGGCGCGCAACACCGCGCGCATTTCAAACGGCATCCCGTGTTCCGGATCGAGCAGCCGCCCCAGAATTTCCTTTTCGATGTCCTCGACCGGCGACAGGAAAAGGCGTTCCTCGTCGCCTTTGATCTTGCTCAGGTAGCTTTCCCGGATTCTGCGGGCGAGCAATCGTGAACCCGCCGCGCGGCGATCTTCGCCCAAAACGAGGTAGCGATACGCCTTGATGATCGTGCCTTCGATCGCCGCCTTCACCCGGTCGCGTGAGAATTCGACCACGTCCTCCATCACGCGCCCCACGGCGTACTCGTCGAGGGACAGGTTGCGCGGAAACGAATTGGTGTCGCCGTCAATGATGATTTTATCCGGAAACTTCTGGCCGAGATAACGGAACCACTGCGCAGCCTCGGCCAGCCGGTCGCCCTGGTAAAGAAAATAAACCGCTCCGCACAAAAAATTCCGGTGCGCCTTCAAGATGCCGTCCTTTTGTCCGGGATTGGTTTCCTCCGCATACATTTCTTCGTAGGCGGCGTTGACCTTGGGAACGATGTCGAGGTTCGGCCCAAACTCAAAAACCTTCTCGTACGGATTCGCCACGAGCCGTCCGCGGTAAAAACTCAGTAGCATGGACTGATAAATCGCGCGGCGTAACTGGATCAATTCGTCCGGCTTCACCTTCGTTGGGTTTTCTTTCGCTTTCTGCAGGCCGAGGGCCGCCCAGTAGATCGCGTGGGCTTCCGGCAGACGCCACTCCAACGGGCCATACAACCCGTCCACTTGCTTCATGAATTGCGGATCCAGCTTGAATTCGTTGATCAGGATTTCCCGCCGCCGCCGGGCGTCGTCGCTCTGCGGGTTGATGAGTTCGTCGAGATCGGGAGTTTTCTTGCCGAAGACCTTGGCCATTTCGTTGGCCCATTGCTGCTTGTAGAACACGTTCGCGTCGTCGAGGTTCGCCCCCATCTTGTGTTGGAAAATCCACGCCAGTTCGCGGTAAATCAGCGTCTCGTTCGGGTTGTAACGCAACCCCTCATCGCGCAGCAATTCGAAGCCCGCGCGCACCCAGCGCCAACGGTCGGCGGCGTCTTTGAACTTGACCGAGATGTTGTAGGCCATGTTCCACGCCTGCACGAGCCAGACCTGGATGAAATGCGGTTCAAGTTTCGTGATCCAATCGGCGAGCTGCGCCATCTCAAAAAACTTGTCCTGTTCCTGCAGGTCGTTGGCGCGAATCCAAAGCGCGTTGGAAATCAGCCCGCGAAAACCGCCCAAGGCCACCGTCGTGAACGCCAGCACCGGCGGCGCGTTCTTCAACGGCTCCACGCGCGTCAACCCCAGCCGCTCACGATCGCGGTTCAACAACTTCTGAACCTGCGACACGCCGGCAAGCAGTGCGGCGGCGAGCGCGAGCAACAGGATTTTCTTGAGTCGGCTGGTCATGCTTCTCGTTGAAAACCCGAATGACGAATGACGAATGAAGCCCGAAGCCGTAAGCTCAAAGCCGGAATCAGTGGCCAGCCCGCAAATATTGCCCGGCGGGATTCGAATTTCGGATTTCTTTTGGAATTCGTCATTGCGATTGCGCCGTCGCCAGTTCGCGCCGGCTGAAGGCAAAGATGCCGAGCAAACCGATGATCCCGCCCAGCAACAAGACGATCTGCCCGAATGCCGCGCCCAGTTCGCTCCACGAAATGCTGCGCCCCGTGCTCAACGAATCAATCGGTGAAAATCCCTTCGCCAGGTTGAGCACGTTCAAAATGGCGTGAAAGATCGGGATCACCACCACGTCCGCCGGTGAATGACCCGCCACGTTTTTCTCCGAATCGAAACCCATGATCGTCCCCTCGGACACTGCGGTGGCCAGCGTGCCGCTTGACAACGCCATCGTCAGCACCGCGAGCGACGTGAACGCCGCGACGGGAAACGACAGGAAGCTCGCCGTCGCCAACCCCAGCGCCGCCAGCAACGCCATCCAGCAGAAAATGATGGCCAACCCGCGCGCGAAGTTCAGTCCGAAGCCCCCCTCGCGATACAACACCTCCATGCCGTCTTCGAGCGGAAAGAGGAGGGCCGTGTTGTTGACGTTGCGGAACAAAATCGTCAGCACTCCGTTGGCGTCGAACAGGTCCGGTGGAATTTCAAATTCGTGAAACGTGTCCGGCGCGAGGCTCATCGGTTCGCTCTGCCAGATCCGCTTGGTTTCCGGATCGCCGACCTGCCACAGCGCGGTGAACGTTCCCGATGGACTTTTCTCCGCCGCGTTGAATTTCACACGCAGGAAAAGCGGCTGTCCGCGGAGGAAATGCTTCGCAAAG
>CAYIOH010000266.1:0-6043 GCA_964364975.1 uncultured Bifidobacteriaceae bacterium | reverse complement strand
TCACCGCGACCACCGTGCTGCGTTGCCGCTGCGGCTGAGACAGCCGCGCTCCGATACTTCGCCGTCGCGTCCGTCGCACCGGAAGTTCTCAAACCTTCCTCGACTTGCGCGTCAATGAACTCAGCCATCTTCGGATTGGCGAAGCCGGAAAGTCGCGCGTTCGGGTCGTCCAGTTTGGTCGGCTGAATCGGACCAAGCTTCTGGGCAAGCGCATCAGCTATCTCAGCGGCATATTTCGGCACGACGATGGTGGAGGCGTTGATGCATGAGCGCCCACCGTTGTCAGAAATGCTCGCCACCATCACATCCACGTAATCGCGCCAGTTCTCGATGCAGTCTTCGCCGATGAGAATCTTGCTCCAGCCCGGCCCGTGAATCTGGATCGCCGGGTTGTTCGCGTATTGCTGGGTGGTGGATTTGTCGCCAAAGATCAGCGCGCGACTGCAGGTGTTGAGAATGGCGCCCGCGCCTTCGTGGTCGGTGGGATAAAACCCAAACGTCTCCGCCGGGGCGCCGGCCGCGATGAACGCCTGAATCAGCCGATACGGCGTCCACGGCTCTTCCTTGCCGGGCTTGATGATGACGGGCGTCTTGAGCGCGATGGCCGGCAGCCAGAGCGAATTCACCGCCGGCGAATTGCTCGGCATCACGAGACCGAGCGCCTGTGTCGCCGGAAAAAAACTTAGCCGCGTGCCGAACTGCTCGCCGCTGCCGGCGTCGAGAATGGAAAGATCCAGCCCGCGTGACAGGCCGTTGAGCACGGTCTTCATGTTCGTGAGCGCCAGATGGATTTTCTCCATGTTGCGCCGGACCATGACATGCGGCAGTCCGCTCGTACTGCTCAAAGTTTCGACGTATTGCTGCGCGGATTGCGTGTGACCTTTATCGCCGAGCGGCAGCGTGCCCTTGAGAAATTGTTCGCCTGCCTTCGCGCAAATCTCGATGAGTTGTGCGACGGAAAACTTTATTAGCGCCGCCTGCGCCTCGCCCACTCGCGCCAAATCCTTGCGCACGATACCGGCGTTGACCTGGCTGACGACAGCCTTGACCTCGCCGGTGCGGAAATCTTTGACCTCGACCGTGTCGAGGCTTTCGTAAGTCATGCCGCGCCGCAGGGCAGGGATATGGGGAACGACACTCATATTAAGCCGTCAATTCAGGTCGTTGTAACCGATAATTTCAAATCTCCCACTTCACCGGCACGGTCAGTTTCTTCCCGAACCGGTTGTTGTATTGCAACTGCCGGTGGCGGACGCCGTGTTCATGGACCATTTTGGTGAGCTTCACGTCGTAGCAGCAGTACTGGGCGATTTCCATCAGCTTGCCCTCTTTGAACCACTGGATCGCTTGCAGACCTTCGGCGGTTTTTTCCACGCCGAACGTCGCGGTGGCGATGGCGTCGAGCGAGAGGCGATGTTGCAGCGTGTTCGCCAGGTCCACCATCATGTCCAGCGTGGGAAGCTGGCTCAGGTCGAACGTGGTGTAGCCGTGCAGCACCTCGTAGTCGAAGCGCAGGACGTTGAAACCCACCACGAGGTCGGCGCGCTGCAAATCCGCAAGCAGGTCGTTGACTTGTTTCTCGCCATAAATCCGGTAATCGCCGCGCGCGGTGCTGAAGGTCACGCCCAAGCTCATGCCCATGCGGCTGATTTTGCTCCAGCCACCCACCTCGTCGGCGGACTTCTGCGTTTCGAGATCGAAATAGACGATGTTCTTCGCCATGTGCTGTCAGTTCGTAATCCTGCTCGTAATCTTAATCTTAATCTCTCTCCGGCGGGAAGAAGATTAAGCGAAGGATCAGGATTAAGGCGGCGGCGGGAGTCGGGAATTGACCCGCGCCGCCTCATCGCTACGCTGCCCGCATGCACAAAGGCGATGTCCGCACGTTTGACGTGTCGGGGACGAATTTTCTTTTGCGCGGGCCGTTGCCGCGCTCGTACGCCAATTTTCTCGGGCGAAAGCTGTTTCTCTTTCTGCTGACCGTTCAAGGCCTGGGCGCGTTCGCGCTGATCACGCTCGGGGTGTTCATCCGCAAATTTCGCGCGGCCCCGCAAGTAATCCGCCCGTTGATGCGCCAGGAGATCGCGCGTTCCGGTTCACGTTTGCTGCCGATGTTTCTGTTCGTCGCCGTCGCGCTCGGCCTGCTCGTGATTGGACAAACGGTGTCGGCGCTGGCGCGCGTGGGGGCGATTCAGTGGCTTGGCTCGATCATGGTCATCGCGGTGGTGCGTGAACTCGGTCCGTTACTGGCGGCGCTGCTGGTTTTGGCGCGCGTCGGCACGGCCAACGTCGTCGAACTGGGCACGGCACGGGCATTGGGCGAAGTCGAGGCGCTCGAAGCACTGGGGATTGATCCCGTGCATTATCTGGTCGTGCCGCGCGTCGTCGGCATGGCGGTGGGAATGTTCTCGCTGACGGTCTATCTGATTCTCGGCGCGCTGGTGAGCGGCTACCTGTGGGCGTTTCTGCAAGAAGTGCCGTTGCTGCCGGGCGATTATTTTAGCCAGATCGCGGGCGCACTGACCTATCTCGACTTCGTCTTGCTGGCGCTCAAGACGTGCGCGTTTGGATTCATCATCGCCATCGTGACGTGTTATCACGGACTGGCGCAACCGTTGCAACTCGATGAAATTTCGCGTGCCACGGTGCGCGCGGTGGCGCAAAGCATCATCGCCTGCGTGCTGATTGACGCGTTGTTCATCATCATTTATCTGACGATTTAGAAACTCGCGCGGCAAATGAGTCCGAATCTCCTCACCCCGGCACTCTCCCCATCGGATGGGGAGCGGGAGAATCGTCGTCAGTCGGACGGCGGATCGGTCGCCCTTGAAATGAGGGGGGTTGCCTTCGGTTCGATGAAAGATCAAATTGCGACCGTCGCGGAGGAAATCAACTGGACGGTGAACGCGGGCGAGTTCTGGGTGGTAGCCGGGCCGCAGCGCTCGGGCAAAAGTGATTTCCTCATGCTCACGGGCGGGTTGATGTCGCCCTCGCGCGGCGCGTATCGTTGCTTCGGCGCGGAAATGCCGATTTACGAAGACGAGCGATTAGCCGAGCGGCGGCGGCTGGGTTTTGTGTTCGACGGCGGCCAGTTGTTCAACCACATGACGATCGCCGAAAACGTGGCGTTGCCGCTGCGGTATCACGAAAATCTTACCCGCGACGAAGCTGAATCCCGCGTGCAAGCCATGCTGGAACTCACAGAGTTGTCGCATTTCGCGGACCGCGCGCCCGTCGCCATTGCCCGCAACTGGCAGAAGCGCGCCGGACTCGCGCGCGCGCTCCTGCTCGGACCCGACGTGTTGTTGTTGGACAATCCGCTCGCCAGATTGGACACGCGGCACGCGAAATGGTGGCTGAATTTTCTCGGCCGGTTGGCGCGCGGGCAAACGGCGATACGCGACCGGCCGATGACCCTGGTGGCGACGGGCGAGTCATTTCGTCCGTGGCGGGACCACGCGAGCCATTTCGCGCTGTTGAATGACGGAGCGTTCACCATCATCGGAAACCGCGCAGCATTGGAAGCTTCTGCGGACACACTCGTGCGTGAATTGCTGGCGATGGAATTGCCGGCTGGCGTGGCGGACGCGGATGCGTCAACCTCCGCGCAACAGAAATAACCGATGGCCCTCCAGGATTTAACCCCGCAACTGCGCACGCGCCTCAGCCGCATGGAGCGCGCGGTGGGATGGTTTGTGTTGCTGGCGACGGCACTGCTGGTGTTTGGTTTCTCCTACTACGTTTACAACACGGCCAAGCGCAAAGGCTGGTTCAAGACCCGCGCGCCCTATTTCACGTTTGTGAACCGCGCGACCGGCTTGAAGCCCGGCGACCCTGTCATGATGATGGGCTTCGAGGCCGGGCGGATTACCCAGGTGCTGCCGCAACCGCCGGAGGATTTTACCTACAACGTTTACGTCGAGTTCGAAATCATCGAGCCAAATTACGGCTATCTGTGGACGGAGGGTTCACGGACGAAGGTGGAGTCGGATTTTTTGGGTAACCGCGTGCTCGAAGTGACGAAGGGCACGGGCGGCCGTGCGACGTATCTGTTTCATCCGCTCCACGAATTGACCCTGGCGGAGGCGGAAAGATTGGACGCGCCGGAAAAATGGCTGCTCGGCGCGGACATTTATGATGAGACGGAAACAAACCTGGTCATCAAAGCGATGGCACCCTTGCAGAAGGAAACGCTCGCCGTCCTCCGTCAGCTCCGGTGCGGGAATTTCCCGGCCTTGAACACGCGCGAGCAGCGGAAATCACCCACGGTCGTCTGGAACGACAAGGAAGGCAGATACGTGAAGTTTGTTCCCAAGTCCAATCCGGAGGCGGACTTGAAGGCAAACCTTTACTGGTTGCTGGCGGACGAATCGCCCGCGGTCAGCGAGCGGCTGGACAAACTCATCGGCCAGGTGGAGAAGGCGCTGCCCAACATCCTCGACCTCACCAACAAGATTGCCGGCGTGCTGGCCAATGGCGTGAACCTTACGTCCAACCTGAATGCCGTCGCCCTCAACGCCCAACCCGCGTCGTCCAATCTCGCCTACCTCACCGCGCAACTGCGCGGGCCGGGCGCGCTGGGCGAATGGATGTTGGGCACGAACGGCCAGCGCAATCTTGATGCCGCTTTGGGAAACGTCAACGCGACCGTGGTCCACACGGACACCAATCTCACCGCGCTTGTTGAAAATCTCGCCCGCTCGCTGGATCACCTCGCCAATATCACCAGCAATTTGAACGCGCAAGTACAGGCGAACACGAACATTCTCGGTTCGATTTCGAGCGCGGTGGTGGATGCCGACGATCTGGTGCAAGGATTGAAGCGTCACTGGCTGCTGCGCTCGGCTTTTCGTGGGAAGACGACGAACGCGCCGCCGTCCGCTCCGCGACTCAGATCGCCGAAGGATCAGGGGAGGCCATGAGTTGAAACGAGGCGAAGCGCGGAGCAATGCTCCGGGCTTCAATCATGTGGTCCAGCCGGTTGGCCCGGGTCTCAACCTTGCAGCAGGAGATAGATCAGCCCGCTGGCGCACACGAGGAAGAACGCGATGATGCTGCCGTCCAGCAAACCAAAGTGTGGCTCTTCGGAATGGTTCGCCGGAACGAGCGTCGCTTTGACATAATCGCCGCTCTTCCGATTCACTCTGAACGTTATCGCACTCATAATGCGCGTTTAAGCAAACCGTGGGCCAGCGGTCCGGTGCGTGATAAAACCGCACCGCCGGCGCGCAAACGCGGGGTCGGGACGCACTTTGTCCCGCTGAGTCTTGAGATTTGACAGGTCGGAAGAAAACCGGGCAGGCGCGGGTCTCGCGCCGGGCGCGCGCGAATGGGTGGTGGACTTTGACTGCCACTGTTCCAAACGACCTGCGATATTTCCCGGCTCAATATTCATGGATGAAAAACCAACAAGCCCTTGTTGACACGCAAGGAAGCCTGAAATACAACCCCATTATGACATTCGTGATAGACTGCAACTTGCTCTCGAATATCTGTTGGACGAAAAAGCCATGAGCGCCAAGTTTTACAGGGTACTCGCTTCGACTTTCGGCGTTATTGCTCTGGTGCTGCTTGCGCTTCTTGCCTATTACCAGTTGCAGCTTTCACACCTCAACTGGGAGGTTCGATTTGCCAATGACATCGTTTGGAGCATGGAGACAGATCGTGATCGGGCTCTGAAGGCTAGCGTTCCAGATGCAGCGGACATTCTTTGGCAGGTATATTTTCCGAGTCTCACATGGCCGGGGTCCCCAGAGTTGTTTCACGGTACTGTCGCACACTTCGTAGACCGCCAAAGACAGAGAGCCGTCAGGGACGTGATTACGTTCCTACGGACCAAGACAGCGGAAGACTTGGGCGCCGATCCTGAACCTTGGATTCTGAAGTATGGCAGTGAGCAGGCCAGAGACGGGTTGGCCGCGATGAAGGAGGCGAACATACGAGCGGCGACGCCCGGACTGTCCAACAAGACTGTCCCGCGAACAGGAGCTAGTGCAGTGTCCTCTAAGTCATGTTAATTATTAGTTGCCGGCTTGCTCCGCGT
>CAYIOH010000265.1:0-6051 GCA_964364975.1 uncultured Bifidobacteriaceae bacterium | reverse complement strand
GAGCAATTGCGGTTGCTACTGTTGGATCTGGACGCCAATCATCAAACCAATGCCGTCAAACATCTCTACGGTTATTTATCAGCGATGATTACCAGCCAACAGACGGCAGATCTGAGCTCCACGATTCTCATCTTGGACCGGCTTCGCGCCGGCCGCGTGCCGGAAGCCATCGAGTTGCTGGAATCGCGAATGGATGGCGCGTTGATAAATCTCGGCGCGACCGTCGGCGCGACACCACGGGAAGAGCGCGGATCAAATTCACTGGCAACCCTCCAGCGAGCGAAGGAGTACCGCGCAAAATTCCCGCGCAAGACCGGTGATCGAACGATTGACGAGCGAGTAGAGCGCGCCTGGAGTTTGCCGGACGAACAAAAGTGACATTCATCTGGCCGCACCTGTTTTGCCCGGACATTGTTTCTTTCCTCTTGCCTCTGGAAACGCAAAGCGATTTGCTAACCCACGAATCATTACACTATGAAAAATCTGAACGTCGGACTCATCGGCTGCGGCTTCATGGGCCGCGCCCATTCAAACGCTCATCGCAAGGTCTGGAACTTCTTCGACCTTGAATACCGGCCCGTCCTGAAGGCCATTTGCGACTTCAACGAGGAAAGGGCCAGAGCTTTCGCCGCCAAGTGGGGCTTCGAATCCGTCGAGACGGATTACAAGAAGCTCCTGGCCCGCAAGGACATTGACCTCGTTGACATCTGCCTGCCGAACAATTTGCACGCAGAGGTCGCCATTGCGGCCGCCAAGGCGGGCAAGATGATCATCTGCGAGAAACCGCTCGCCCGCACGGGCAAGGAAGCCGAACCCATGGTCAAAGCCGTCGAGAAAGCCGGCGTGCCGAACTTCGTCTCGTTCAACTACCGCCGCATTCCCGCGGTCACGCTCGCCAAGAAGCTGATTGACGAGGGCCGTCTGGGAAAAATCTTCCATTACCGCGCCAAGTTCCTTCAGGATTGGACCATCTCCAAGGATGTCCCGCAAGGCGGCGACGCGCTCTGGCGACTGGACATCAAGGCAGCCGGCAGCGGCGTCACCGGCGACCTGCTGGCGCACTGCATTGACACCGCCCTCTGGCTGAATGGGCGCATCGACAAAGTCACCGCCATGACCGAGACGTTCGTCAAGGAGCGCAAGCACCAACTCACCGGCAAGATGCAGAAGGTCGGGATTGACGACGCTTGCGCGTTTCTCGCTCGCTTCGCGAACGGCTCGTTGGCCACCTTTGAATCCACCCGCTATGCCCGCGGCCACAAGGCGCTCTACACCTTTGAAATCAATGGCGAAAAAGCCTCCATCGCTTGGGACCTGCACGACTTGCATCGTCTCGCCTACTTCGATCACCGCGACGAGGGCAAACTGCGCGGCTGGCGTTCCATCCACGTCACCGACCACGGCGGCGAACATCCGTACATGGACAAGTGGTGGGTGCCCGGACTTAACATTGGCTTCGAACATTCGTTCGTGCATCAACTGGCCGACTTCCTTGAAGGACTCGCCAAGGGCAAACCGGCCAGCCCGACCTTCCGTGAGGCGCTGGAAACGCAGTACGTGTGCGACGCCGTGCTGAAATCCGCCAAGACGCAGAAGTGGGAAAAAATAAAATCAGCCGCAAAATAAAACACTGATTCATTTGCCACGAAAAGGCACAAAAGACACAAACGCTTCCTTTTGTCGCGCCGCCCCATCTCGCCGAAATCGGATGAAGGCGGAAGTCGGACGTAGGCGGAAAGAAGGCACAAAGAGCGCAAACGTTTTGACGGATGATTCGCGCCGACTAGCGCTGATGCTCACTTCCCCGACTGCGCCTTTACCATCGCCACGTCCAATTCAGATCGGAATCCAACGAGCTTTCCCTTCCGCAATTCCGTGAAAAACTTCCCGTAGTCTTTCGGTGAGATCATGTTGAACTGGTAGCGCGTCGGCAGCTTTTCTTTCTTCAGCCATTCATTCAGTCGATCAAAGTGCGCGCTGGCGTATTCATGTTTCTTCACGTTGTCCGGTGCCGGGTCTTTGATCTGGTCGTCATCCTTGATCTCAGCGACGAATATCCTGCTGCCTTGTTTGAGGAAATAGTCGGGGCTGAAATCTCCGCGTTTCGGATGCTCGCCTTTCTTCCAGGCATATTCGATGGGATAGAAACCAACCGGCGTGTTCTTCAGCCACGCATCGAGCTTGGAAGCGTTGTCACGCGTGCAAAGTTCACGGGTGAACTTTCGTTCTGGCGTCGCGTCTGCAATCACCAGATTGGCCGGCGTCTTGAAATCGGCGGCGTTGCCGACAGGCTCGCGCCCGCTTTCAAAGTCGCCATCCTTGTCTTCGACTTCCCGAAAGAATTCCTTTTGTTCGTCATCCAGCGTCGCCTCGCAACCCGGCGGATAGAACACCCGCTTTGCGCCACGCCGCAATTCGGCTGCGCTGCAACTCTCCACCTGTCTTTCTCCCGTGTTGCGAACAACGAGCGCCTTGGGCGAGAGTTTGTAAACAACCCGCTTCGCTGACTTTCGCCGCAGCGTGCCGAGGGCTTGCAGAAATCGTTGCCGGTTTTCGTCTATGATTCTGCCTGACGTATCACCGGCTCGCTTCATGGACTCGCGGACGATTGCCTCGCACTTCTCGATCGGAAACTTCTTCGCGTAGTTCGTCCGATCTTTCGGGTCGTCAGCGTCTTTGGACTCCTCATCAATGGACTTGAGTCGTTGGAACATCTGTTCGGAAACTTCTTCGATGCTCCAAGTCTTGTGCTGAATCTTCGTCTTGAATTCCGTGTGCTCGCCGGTGACAGCGCGCTCAAATTGAATCGTGACGTCCTCCACCCCTACTTGCGTCGGCAGAAACACAAAGCCTTCCTCAAGCAAACGATACTCGCCCTTCTTGGCGTGTTCGCTCGCATCCTCGTTGCGCGTGTAGTCCAGATTATGGAGATCGAAATTCCACTTCGATGCCGGGTTAACTTTCGACGTAAGCCGCCGCTCGATTTCAAGAATCTCGCTGACCAGATGCTTGATCCGTCCCGACCAAGCGTCGTGATTGAACACCGTCACCATCGGGTCTTCGCCTTGCCAGGTGTCCGGTCGGCGCAAGCCTCGGCCAAGAACCTGCGCGATGAGCAACTTGCTGTTAAAGGCGCGTTCTTCGTGCGGCACGATTTGGAAGACATTCTTCACATCCCAACCTTCACTGAGCATCGAAACCGACACGATCCATTCGACCTTGCTGGCGGGGCTGTCCACGAGCTTCAACTTTGCAACGTTCACCTGGTGCTTGCTGGCAGAACTCACGGGTAAGACTTTTTCTTCCGCTTGTTTCGGCGAGAGCTTTTCCCATTCGACCAGAAAGTCTTTCAATTCTTCCGCTACCTGTTCACACGCCCGGATGTCGCGCGTAACCACAATGGTCAGAGGCCGAATCTTTCGCGTTTTCAGTTTCTTCTTCCAAGCCTGATGTCGGTTGTAAACAAGTTGCCATTTCTCGTCGGCATTGTTTGTCTCCGGCATCTCGGCGACATACTCGACCTTCTTCACAAACCGCTGTTCAATCGCCTGCCGCAAAGAGTAGCGGCTGACAACATCCGCAAAATACTCGTCGTCCACGTAACACGTCCCGGACACGCCCACAACGATGGGAAAGCCGTATTCCGGGTTCAGCAAAAACTCCTTCCACTTCTTTGCCACCGCCCCGCCTGCATTCGCAACGTGATGCGCCTCGTCATTTAGCACGGCCACCCGCGCACCTTTGCCCTTTAAGCTGTCGCGAATGGAGGACTTCACCGTCTCAAGAATCGCGTGATAGTTTTCGACACAGATTGACCCGTCCACGATTGTCTCGGATGCATTGATGATCTTCGGGGCTTTGATCTTGGCATTCCTCGGCAGCGCATCGCGCAAGGCCGCATTGGCCGCAAGCTCCTTGAACTTTCCAAGAAGGCCCGCCTCAATTGTGTTCGACGGGCAGAGCACGAGCATGCGATCCACGACGCCTTCCGCCATGAGAATTGCCGCCAGCCCGTAGAGGACATAGCTCTTGCCGGTGCCGGTGGCTTGGTCAATTGAGCAGGAAAGTTGGCCGGGCAATTGAAGGTGCTTCTCCATTCCAGACCAAGAGCCGTATCGCTGCTGAAGCTCATCGTTGTTGTCAAAATTCTCCTTCGCCAGTTCGCGCAAGCTCGCGTACTTCCCGCCGAGCAAGTACCGCAGCGTCATGCGGAGCGAATCTTTCTGGTATTCGCGTGAGCCGCAAAGCTCATCAAGAAACGCCTCGTAACGCGACTCATCCCAAACTTTTGGGTCAATGTCCGTTGTGACCGCCAGCACGAGGTCTTCGTTCCGAAAGGTTCGCCGGTCGCCGCGCGTGCTCATTTCTTTGCCCTTTTCTTTTTGCCCTGCGGCTTGGGCGAACTCGTCTTGTGGCCGAATTGTTCGCCGGGGATCACCACGCGCGCCTCGTTGCCGTATATGTCAACGAACACCGCCATCACCTGTTTGCCGACTGACTCGACGGGGAAGCGCACTTCCCAGTCAGCTTTCTGGATCGCGGCAGCAAAGAACACGGCGTCCTGATCGAACACCTCGCCGTCGTAGTCGTAATCCAGCATGACCATCGAAAGAGTTTCACGATTTTCCTTCTTGCGGAGCGGTTCGCGCACGACAGCCTCGCTCTTGAAAGTCTTGATGCGGATGAACGCTTCCGAAGTCAGTTCGCTCTTTCGTTTCGCTGTGCCGCATGCGTAATCAAACTCGGGCGTGTGGATGAAGTCGAAGCCCACGGCTTCCACCGTGTCGTTCACCGCCATTTCATCCGACGGCTGTTTGAGCGCGGTGAATTGTCGCTGGTGCAGTTCGTGGATGATCGAATACGGAATTCGCAACGCGTAGTAACGCACGTCGTCTTTGTTTATGTAATCCTGCTGGAAATCAAAAGTCAGCGCGGGCGCGATGATGAAAAACTTTCTGCCCACGCGCGACCCAAGCGCCTCGTGCATTTCATCCAGTGTTTCCTCGGTGAATCGCGCGCCAGGATTTTTCAGGTGATTGAACACAAGCACGCTCGCGCCCTTGAGATACCCGTCGAGAGCGATGCCACCGATCTTGTGCGCCTCGTCGCGACACTGAAAGAGTTGCAGCGCAAAAAACCGCCAAGACTCCCATGGCAACTCCTTCAGTTTCGAGAAATCATAAAGGCCCGCGTTGTAAAGCGTGAACGGTTGAGCCTTGATGGCTTGGCCGTTATTGCCGATCTCTTTACGAAGATTCAGCATCCGTGTCTGGATCGTGTAGATAGCGAGTTTGCCGCAATCAATGCCAATCCAACGGCGGCCCAACTTCTCCGCTACTACAGTGGTCGTTCCGCTGCCGACGAAGGCGTCGAATACCAAATCACCGGGTTTGCTGACGAATTCGATGACCTGCGCCAAGAACTTCTCATTCTTCTCCGTTGGATACTTGGTGGAGTTGCTGTAAACGGGAATGCCGCTCCACACAGTGTCAGCAATTCGATCTTCAGCGGGCGCTCGCCAGTATTGCGGTTTGCCATCGTCGGGACTGCGGCGAATGAATTCGAGAGCGCGACCAGTATCGCGCCAGTATTCAACCAAGGTGCGACCGCCGCCCTCGTTCGAGAATCTTTCGTGGTTTCTCACAGCCTCTTTCGCCCGTTTCTTCTCCCAAACCCACTGTCCTGTCTCGGGCGTGTGGCCAAAGAGTTTGTACCGCATCGTAGGTCTGTTCGCCGTGCTCCAAAAGTGATGCCAGTGTCCATCCGGATTTCCTTTGTTGTGCTTCTCAACCCAGAGAGTCGAGACTTTGCTTCTCTGGTTCGCGCTGTACCAAAACAGATTGTCGTGGCGAACGTTTAGCCGTGAAATTTCCTTGAATTGTTGCTGAAGGTTTTTGGAAGCCCTCCCCGGAAGTATGATCTCGTTTCGGAAGTTGTGCTCCCCGAAAATCTCGTCGAGAAGTGTCTTGATATATTGCCCTTTGCGGTAGTCCACATGCACGAATATGTGGCCGTCTTCTGCCAAGAGTTCCCGAATCAACACGAGACGCT
>CAYIOH010000264.1:0-6055 GCA_964364975.1 uncultured Bifidobacteriaceae bacterium | reverse complement strand
CGAGCGCGGTTGAAAAGTTTAGCGCAAGCTCCTGCGCGGTAGAGATCGCGAAGCGATGGCCGGAGAGTTTGTTCTCGAAGCTGGTGCTGCGCAGGCCGCCATCACTCCAGTCGAAGTGCCAGGCGAGTTGATCATTGGCCAGCGTGAGCTGGTGGGTGGCGTCTGGTTGCGTTGCGCTGGTTTCCCGCTTGAGGGAAGACGCTTTCGCACTGGCCTTCGGCTCCAGGATCAAAACCCAGTCATGATCCTGTTCGGCGGGCGGCGGACAAGTCCACGACCCATCGTCGCCAGCTTGGACTGGGGCCAACGCCGATTTCCCGCCGCTCACGGGATCGAAATACATCGCGGTCCACGCGGCGCGCGAACCGAGGTTGCGCACGAGGATTGGCTCGCTGCGCGGCACCCAGATGATTCGCACCGTGCCGGGGATTCCCGCCGCTTGTGGCCCGTCAAGCTCGCTCTGGCCGCCGATCTTGCCCCACGGCTGGTCGCCATAGCCCGCGATCGTCTGAGCCGGCGACCACGCCGAGTCGTCGAAGCTCGTCGTGTCCCAGCCCGTCTCCGAGCTTTTTGCGGAGCGCCACGTTGCATCGGTTATCAGCCTCAACGTCTCGCCATCGGCGAAGCGGACTTCGAGACAGGCGATCAGTCCGGCGGGATTCGCCGGCACGTTCGCGGGCTTGTTCTCGGCGACGACGGCCACGACGTTGGTGCCCGGCTTCAGTCGCCGCGCGAGGTCCTCAAATTGTTTGCCGATCTGCCAATTACCTTCACCACCGATTTTCTCACCATTCAGCCGCGCAGTGAACAAGTCGTCCGCTGAGACGAACAGCCGGGCGCGGGTGATTGCCCGGCCTTGGGGCAGCGTGAAGCTTTTGCGGAAATACCGCTTCTCTGCTGGCGCGTCCTGGGCCGGGTTGCCCTCGGGGAACCAAATCCAGGTGCAGCCGTCGAGGTTCACCTTCGCTTCGCTCGTGAACGCCACCCATTCACGATGCGGCGTGAAGCGGTGCCACGGGTATTGCGCCAGCAATTTTTTGCCGAGCGCGACCTGCCGCGAGCCGGCCAGGTTCATGGCCTCTTCCCAAGTGATCTTGCCGTAACCCACACCGTTCTTGGCCCCATGCGGCGAAGGGCCGTGCGGCTTACCGGGGCGGTTGCATTGCCAGATGCCGTTCGCGCCGTAGGTGTGGCCGGCGGCCCCGTTCAACATGCAAACCCAGAACATGGCGCGCGGCCATTCGGCGGGGATTTTATCAAACAACATTTCGTAGCTGGCCTCGCCATTGATGACCGGCATCACCGGTGCATCCGCGAAGGACTCGCGCACCGTCCGCACCGTCGGTGGCACCGCCTCGCCTCGACCATGCGGCGTCTGGAGCAGATCAATGTCGAGGAGCGAGAGGTCGTCAATCGCGTTGCGCGCGCTGAGGCGGCCGATGCCGGTCGGGTGAATCGTGACGAGCCGGTGGAACGGGTCGGTCTCGCGGAGGTAGCGCGTGACATCCGTCCAGCTCTTGACCTGCGCGCGATCATCGCAGGGGAATCCTTTGGCAAGGTAGTAGGGCAGGTTCGCCTCCCCCGCCGTACACCACACGACCGGCATCGCGCCGTAGCGCGCGATCAGGTAGCGCCAGTGCTGCTTCGCCTTCTCCACTCCCATCCACGGAATGAAATAACCCCAAGCGCCGACGATGCAGGGCGTGAATCCTTCCTCGACGAGGTGGTTCAACCGTTTATCCGCCGCCTCGAAATACTCCGGGCGAATGCTGCTGTAATTCGTCTGCCAGGGAAACCCGGCTTCGTTCGCGCCGCGCGGATCGAACGGCGGCATGTCGGGATAAAGTCCCGCGACGATCTGGATGACGTTGAAACCTTTTTCCTTCCGATCCGCGGTGAGCTGTTTGAATTCGTCGGGCCAGTGCAGCCGATGGCACAAACCCATCCACCAAGTGTCGCCCAGCCAGAAGAAGGGCGTTCCGTCCTGATGCTGCACGTAGCGCCGGTTGGCCGCCACCCGGAGCGGACCGTGTGTGTAGAGTGGGTTTTGTCCCGTGTAAGATTTGACCGTCACTCTGCCGGTGACGCCGTGAAGTCCCTTGTCACGCACCTCCGAAGACGCGCTGCGGAAACGATGCACTCCCAAAACGGGCGACGCGTAGCGCACCTTCCACACATTCGTTCCCGCCCAAAACGCCGGCACGCGCAGTTCCCGTCCTTGCGGATCGAGGAAGATGGCGTCGAGCGTCACTTCGTTGAATGGGTCGGCATAAGTGCGCGTGGCCGTGAACGTCAACTCGACCATGACGTTGGCTTCCGCCTTCAGGACCGCATCCTTCGCTGGCGCGACGAGGGTCAATCCCGCCCAGAGACAGATGGCCAGAATCGGCCGGTGACAGAACTTCGTGTTTCCATTTTTTTTCTTCATAAAATCATCGTCACCGCACCGGCATCCTTTGAAACAAATCATGGATGGCTGCCACTTGATACAACGCTACGGTGAAAAAAATATCCCTGACAGCGTCGCGTTGGGTTTCTTGATCGTATCAATCCGGACGCGCACAGACCGGTTGAATTTATAAACAAGGTATTTTCCAGCGTGATAGTCCCGCACCACCTTCACCGGCGCCAGTTGCTTCAACGTCTGCGGATCCACCATTTGCACCCCGACTCGCCGGCCCGCGTTGTCCCAGTCGAGGAAATACAGGGCGATGGTGTAATCGTGCGTTCCGTTCACCGTGATGTCCACAAACATCGTCTGATAGGTCGGCTCGGGATCCTTGGTATGGATGGCGGCGGCCGACCTCGTTCCGGAATTGCTCCGGTCGCGGGCGGGCGCACGGACATCCGCGGTGTTGGTCGTCCAAGTCAGTTTTGCGCAGCGATCCCGATCATAGACCACGGAGGTCACGTAGGAAGGCAATACGCGCACGTCTTTCCCGACACCTTCGTAATTGGGGAGCACGTAGCCGTCCGCCCCGAATTTCCCGCCCCAGTTTCCTTGCGTGGCGGCGTCCTCACCCACAAATCTGACGGGAAACACTTCGACCGGATCCGTAAAGGCCGGAGTTGTTCCCTCATAGGAAACCAGGCAGTCATAACTTCCCGGCTGCACGGATGTGAAGCACACGAAATCCGCATCCTCACTGGCCCCGCCAATACCCGATACCGGACGAGAGTGGCCATCCCAGGCCAGGGTGCCATTGATGGTGATGGACTTGATCGTTCTTTCCACCTTCGGTATGCCGATCCTGGCCGTCACGCCGGAGGGCAGGGTCACGCGGCACTTTCCAGATGCGACGTCGAAACTGGCGCTGATATTGCCCTTCAGCGTGGGAGTCGTACCCGACACGCGCGTCAACTTCCTGGCCAGATGCGGGAATATATCCACGGTACCAAACCCCGGTGTCGCCGGCTTGATGCCTACGACTTCCTCGTTCAGATATTTGCACGGCAGCGCGCCCCAGGGATGGCACAGGCTTGTCATGCCGCACTGACCGTTGATGGGAGGATCATTGATTCCCAGCGCGTCCGCTGCTGATGGATGAAACATCTCGAACGTCGTGGTGCCGCCGTACCGGATGGCCGCGCCCCATTGATCCTTCAGGGTGCAAATGGCGTCATCGTATCTCCCGGCGCGCGCCAGGCCCTGGAGGATCAGGCCGGTATTGGCTTGCGAATACGAAACGCGGTTCACTCGATCGGCGAATTCCGCCGCGCCCATCGCCTCGATTTCCGCACGGGTGCAGAATCCAGCCTGGATCGCTTCCGCACAGCCGTGAACATCCAATTGGGAGTACCAGGTCCGGTCCTGCCTCAACTCGCTGATTTTGGCGTCGGCAAACCCATTGTATTTGTCTCTGGCTGCGGTGTTCCCCATCCGCTCCATCACCCTTGCATATTCTCTCCACGCTCTGAGGCAGAGCATCCGGTAGTTCCACAGGTTATACGAGGTGACGCATTCAAAACCGCCCAGTCTTTCATCCCAACCCATGAATCCCTTTGACCCGATGCCCTTCGTCCCGTAGTGGGTGTAACCCGTGAACCGTTCGTAGGCCCGGTCCAATTTGCCGCCGGCCAGGGCCTGGCAGGCTTTCACGAAACCCGCGTCACCGGTGTAATTGAAGAAATCGCAGATGCTGAGGACATCATAAAGCTCATAACTGAAGATGCCGGAATTTCTTCCCGGCGGCGTATTCACCGTCAACAGTTGCTGCTTCACGAACTCGTAATTGTTCAGCGCGACCATATTGGCCGTGTTGTAAATGTAGAAATCCATCCCGTTCCACAGAAATCGGTCCGACCGCTCGATCAGGATCGGCGTGGTGAAATCTTTCAGGTTGCAGAGCTTCACAGAATACGCGCAGTGGTACCAGATTTTATTGAGCAACGGATCGCTGCATTCGAAACGGCCTTCGTAGTTGGCCGGCTTGACCTGACACACCAGCCTGATCCCGGTGATGTGCCAGGGGCGGGTAAAGGAGTTCACGTGGATGAAGCCGAAGCGGACGCCTTCGTAATACTCGGGATTGAATTTCGCCCGGTAGGTGTTGCCGATTCTTTCCGGGGTGATGGTCTTGTCGCCGATATTGGTGTACTCCGGCTCGTTATATTCGCTGATACTCAGTTGGATGCCGCCCGGACAATCGGGACTGTCAATCTCGAACCAGCCGGCATTCTCCCGGCCGAAATCCACCCGGATGGTGCCCGTGCCACTCACCGTTACCTCCGGTGTGGAGGTCAACAGCGACTTCACATTCGTAAACGAGGATGGCGGATCGGACGTCACGGACTCCGGCTGCCGAAGATAGATTTCCAATCCGTCCGAGGCCTTGGGATTCGGCCACCGGTAGCGCACCAAAGGGTCCGGCGAATCAGGAACGGCAGGTCCGCTGAAGCCGCCCGTCGAAACATAGGGATAAGGTTCGGCGATGGGTGATGCGCCCCAAATCGGCACGCCGGTCGCCGGGACATTGGCCCCGGAAACCGACGCTGGCATGATCGCCAGCAAAGAGAGGATTGCCCGCACGACCGCCACGCCTCGGATAAAACGGTGGCGATTGAAATAGGCGTAATCTGTCATGCAAGGTTTTCCGTTGGTGGCTGGCGCGCGGGTCAACGACCAAAAACTTGTTTGACGGCCGCAAGGTAGGCGGTGCCGTATTTTTCCTCCGGAAGCAGGTAACAGCCTTCCGTCCACTCGTTCCAGGCATTGATGAAAACAGCGGGAGGACGTTTGGCGTCGGTGGTGGCAAACTCGGCGGCCAGCTTGCAGAGGTGGCCAAACCGCTCAGGGGTGTTGCCCAGCACCACGTGGGTGTAGGGATAATTGGTTTTGGCAAACGGCCACGGCACGCTGTGCTCGCAACGCGGTGTGACATCCCAGCCCATCGTGACGACGGGGCAGTGCGGCAGCGCGGTGTCCGACATGCCTTTCCAAATGTTCGTGTGCGTGGTGATGAGGTCTTCGTAGTCCTGCGTGAGGTTGGGGGAAGTTTTCCCCGAGCTGATGTGGTTGTAGGACGTGGTGGACCTGAACCCCGCTTCCTGCAATCGGGCGACGGCCTGGGGAGAGGCGGTCATGGCATTCCAGTGGGCGGGTGGGAGCTTGGCGCGTTCGAGCTTGCGGTCAAGCGTGGCCAGGAGCGCCCTGACCTCGGCGGCGCCACCGAGTTCTTTAATGAATTTGTCGGGCACGAAGACGCTGAAAAAAAGCCGGCCATTGACCCTCCAGTAATTCGGCTGGCGGAAGTAATGGGCAATGCAATAGTCGAAGACGCGAGTGAGATCGTCGGCTGAATGACGCAGTGGCAGCCAGGAGTTCCACGATTTGCCGTAGGGAGCAGGGAAATAATCGGCCCAGTCATGGTTGGCCCACATCAGGGCGAACTTGAGCCGTTTGCGGTTGGGGGACTTGAGGAAGCCCTTCTCCAACGCTTCCTCCATGAGCCGGACCCCGGAATACCAATACCAGTCAAACAGGAAAACGTCTATGTTGTGGTCGGCGGCCAGTGCGATCTCGCGTTCGGCCCACTGAGGATCGGACTCATCGAAG
>CAYIOH010000263.1:0-6080 GCA_964364975.1 uncultured Bifidobacteriaceae bacterium | reverse complement strand
ATCCGCGACATGAAACTCATCCACGATGGCTTCATCGGCAAGATCGTCCAGTCGCGCGGCTACGTTTACAAGAATGGGAATCGAAACGCGATTGGCCACGGCAAACCCGGGCCCGTTCCTGAGAATCTCGACTGGAAACTCTGGCAAGGGCCATCGAGCGACCACGAGTTCCTCGTCAACGTGGACCGCAAAAAGCCGGGCCTATACGTCCACTACGACTGGCATTGGTTTTGGGAATATGGCAATGGCGAGATCGGCAACCAGGGCGTGCACGAGATGGACATCGCCTGTTGGGGTCACAACCGCGGCCGGCCGGTGAAAGTTTACAGCACGGGCGGGCGCTACGGCTGGGACGACGACGGCCAGACGCCGAACACGCAGACCACGAACTTCACTTATGCTGATGGCTCAATCATGACCTTCGAGGTCCGCAACCTCGGGTCGTTTGAGGAATTCGACGGTGGCAATTGCAGCAACAGCTTCTACGGCACAAAAGGCTTTTACGTCCGTGAGCGGGGATTCTTCACATACAAAGAAGGCAAGATGAGCGCACGCGAGGCCATCCCGGTGTCGGAGGACGTGCCCAAGCCGGAAAAGGGAAGCAAGTGGCAGCGCTTCTTCAAGGCGGTGCGCTCCCGCAACCCGCAGGACCTGCCGGTGTCTCCGCTCGACGCGCATCTATCTTGCGTGCACTGCCATTTGGGAAACATCGCCTACCGACTAGGGCGTTCGCTGGAATTCGATCCGAAGACCGAGCACTTCAAAGACGCCGAAGCGAACAAGCACATCAAGCGCGACTATCGCCAAGGCTTTGAAGTTCCGCTGCTGGCCTGACTGTCTTCCCGTTTTCTGAAGACAGCTCACTTGCTTCACTCCCGAAGCATAATGGGTGACCTGAGCCACCACAAGGCGCTTCCAACCCACGCCGTCACCTTTCGGTGAGTCCGTCTGCCAAGGCGCAGAGTCCTTCGGTAGAAATCCTCCTTGCACAGCCCTAACGCGGCCGCTCCGAAAGTTTTCGCGTCCTCCGACCGAAGCGAACTCACTTCTTCAGCCGAAAGAACCAATTGCCCGTGGGCGGAGTGTTAGTGACGCTCTTGATCGTGCCGTTGTCGCTGACCGTGCCGATGTAGGCCGACCAACCGTTGGTATTCGCCACGTTGCTGTTTTGTTGCAATGTGAAACCCGTGGACGGCGAGGGCCATGCAAGCGTTGCGGTTGAGAGTTGGGGGTTGAGGGCTGAGAGCAGCAGCAGAAGGGCGCTTCCCTTGACGAGTTTGAGGGTGGATTTCGTTTTCATACGTTTGTGGGGTTCAAAGTTGGATCATCAAAGTTGGATTGGTCGGGGAGCAATTACGGTGAAAGCACGCGGTAAAAGCGCTGCGGGTAAAGAGGCGCTTCCGCGTCAACGAATTCGTATGCGCCGGCACCGTCCGCCGCGTCGGTGCTGAGGTTGGTCCAGGTTACCGGCGGATTCAGGTTGATGGTGGCTTGAATCGTGTAGGCGACCAGCGGAAGGCCCAAGCCCTGCATGCGCATGGCGCCGTTGTTGGACCTCGTGATCGAGGTGATGGTGCTTGGCGCCGACTGAACACGCGTGAGCACCACGTCGTTGCCGCCGACACCACCCGCGTAGTTGATCTGGAACAGCAGGCCGCCGATGGCGAACACCGCGTCCTGCGCCAGGCCGTTGAAGGTGCCCACGACCGCGTCGCTCAGGTCGTTGGCAATGATGGTGAAACTGTTGCTCAGGGCCGGTGTGAAGCCGAGCGAGTTGCTCAACATGGCACTGGCGAGGTTGACCGTGCCGGTAACGTTGAGTTGGTCGTAGCCGACGCCCGCGTTCGTGCCGTTGAGTTCCACGAAGAAGGTTGTGCTCGAACTGAGCGCAACGTTGCTCACGCTCAACATTCCCGGGCTAATGCCGGGGGCGAGCGTCTTGGCGTTGCTGCCGCTGCTCGTGACCGTGGCCACCGTGCCCGTGCCGCCCAGCAGGCCGCCCACGAACACCACCGGGCTGCCCGGCTGATAGCCGTTGACCAGAACCGCTCCGCTGTTCACGGTGGTGTCGCCCGTGTAGGTGTTGGTGCCGCTGAGGGTCAGCGTACCCGAGCCGTTCTTGACCAGCCCCCCGGTGCCGCTGATGAGGCCGGAGAACTCAGTCGAACTGTTGTTGGCGCCGGCGGAGAGCGAGCCGCTGCCCATCGTAACATTCCCAGGACCAGCAAGGGAGCCGATCAGTTCGGTCAAGCTATTCAGGTCGAGCGTCCCGAAGGTGCGGATGGTGACGGCGGCGGTGTCCGCGATCTGATCGCTGGCCGCCAGTCGTACGATGCCTTCGGGAACGTCAATTTCGTTTCCTATCTCCAGTGCCTGGGGTATGGCATCAACACTTGCCGGCTTGCTGAGCAACAACACACCTCGCGGCACGACGGTCGTGCCGGAGTAAGTGTTGGCGGCAGTGCCGGCGAAGTTCACCGTGCCTGCGACAACAACGCCACCCGCTCCAGAGAGTGTCCCGACGAGATTAAGCCGCTCCGAGGCACCATCATTTCCTATACTCGCCGTGCCCGCGAGCGTGATATTGCCCACCCAGTTGTTTGTGCCGGAGCCGGAGAGCGCGCTGCCGGCATTGAGCGTAAGTGGTTCGTTGGTCACGGAAACGCCGGCGTTAAGAAAGAGCGTGCCGTTGCTCGAAACGATCGTGCCGCCGTTGGTGGTTCCCAGACCGGACGGGTTGAAGATGCGCAGCCAGCCGTCGTTAATGGTCGTGGTGCCGGTATAAGCATTCGAAGCGACCAGCCACAATTCGCCCGAGCCTTCTTTCGTCAGACCGGCGGCCGTGCCTCCGTCGCTGATGGCTGCGTTTATGGACAGATTGGGATAGAATGCGACGCCCATCGTGGTAATGGTGCGCGTTGCGCCGCCAAGGGAAAGTTTGCCTTGGATAGTCCCGTATTGAGTCGTCGAGGCGTTGGAGGTGACATTGGTGGTCAGTTCCAAGACTCCCGAACCCGTGTTTATGACACCACCGTCAATCGTCAGCGGCCCGATGGTTTCGTTGTGCGAGTTCGCGTTGAAGTAGCCCGAGGTGTTCACTGTCACGGGAGCGCTGTCGGCGATCTGGTCGTCGGCTGCGAGCCGTAGCATGTCCGCAGTGATGCCTCCCGCGTTGTCACCCACCACCAGCGCGGCGGGAATGGCATTTAGGCCCGCGGTTTTTCCAAGAAGCAGCGTGCCCTGAGCCACCGTGGTCGTGCCGGCGTATGTGTTGTTCCCCGTCCCGGCCAACGTGAGCAAGCCGTCCCCGCTCTTGGAAAAGCCGCCGGTGCTGCCGATCACGCCGCTCAGGGTCAAGGCGGTGTTCGTCTGGACGAGCACCGTGGCGTTGCTGGCACTCAAGGTGATCGGGCCGGTCAGTGAGTTGGTCCCCTGTACATTGCGGAGTGTGCCGGACAGGTTCAGCGGTTCCGCCACGGTGATGTTGTTAAGGACGAAAAGGCTCGCTCCCGAACTGACGGTTGTGTCGCTGCTCGCCGACCCCAGCGCGGCATTGTGCGAAATCGTGAGCGTGCCGCTGCTGACGGTCACGGGTGCGTTAAAGGTGTTGGCCGCCGAGAGAACGACTTGCGCCTGGCCGGCAAGCACCAACACGCCTGCGCCCTTGATGGCTGCCGTCGCGAAAATCCCGCCGCCCTCCGTGAAGGTCGCCGTCTGGTCGTTCAGGTCAATTTGACCGGTAAGGTTGAGGGAGGTGGTATTGGAGCAGGCAATGTTCTGAGCCGCTCCAAGCGTCAACGGGCAACTGAACGTGTTGACGCCACCGGGCGGCGGTTGGTTGCTTATGCCCGCGGTCAGCGTCAGAGAATTGCCCGAGACGATGTAGTTGGTGCCGGTGAAGAGGATGGAGTGGAACACTGTGCCTCCGGTGAAGTTGTTGGAGTGGGAAAGGCGCGCCGCACCAGCGGGAAACACCAGGTCATCCCCGGCCAAGGGGGCAACGTCTCCCATCCAGTTGGTCGGGTTTGTCCAAGCGTTGTTCGTGCCGCCACCATCCCAGGTGCGAGTTGCGGCGTGCGCTGCTGGCGAGCCAAGGCTGAATCCGAGAGCGACGCAGAGCAATGCCGCCAGGTGGTGGGTTGCGTCTTGAGTTTTCATGGGTTGGTTGCTCATCAAGATGAACAGACACGACTCCATCAAACCACCTCACTTTACGTCTACGTTCTTCGAAAAAGCAAAAGGCAAGTTTCCACTTAAAGTGGAAAGGAGCCCGTCGGCGACTCAGCGTTTCCGCCCCATCGCCAGCAGGCACTCGGTCGGAACGCACTTGTCCGCCATGACACAGAAGAGGCGGCACGGCGGCACGCCGGTGTAGTCCACGAGCATCTCGAAGTTGCGCCCGGTGGGAAACCGCTCACCCAGTTCCCAGGAATTGATGGTGGAAACCGACAGACCCAAATCCCTGGCAATTTTCTTCAGGGGAATGTTGTTCTTGAGCCGCCAATTGCGGAACGCCGTCGCGAAGCTGGCGCGGATGTCGCAGTGGAATCTTGGCTTTGCGGCCACGGCGGACATTTACACAGAGTTCGCGGCTCAAGGAAAGAGCCATTCCGCCCTGGCCATACCACGTTTTCAAACGGACCCGCACCCGCCAATTTCGTCCGCCATTTCGCAAAGCGTCGCGTAGTATTCGTCCTTGGAAATTCCGAGTGCACTGGCCCCAAACGTCTCCGCGTCCTCGGGCGAAGCGAACTCGCCGTAATTGACGAGCACGAGTTGGTAGAGGACCAGGTGGGGCACGCGCTCCAGTTGCGTCATGTAAAATGGGTGGACAAACATCGTGAAACCGTCCCCGGGTTGTTCACCCTTCGCGACCGGGTGCGCGAACTCCCCCGGCCCCAACTGGCCGGCATCAAAAACGATTTCGCAGGGATAACGCACGCAGTCCTCGTCCTTGAGAATCTGCTGCAATTCCTTCCAGCCGATGTGCGGGCCGTATTTCTTGAAGATTTCCGCGCCTTTCGCGGCCACGTGCGCATTAAGCGATTGACGGGCGTCAGCAGCGGTGAGCTTTTGCGACATTGGTAGCGGAAGCTGCTTTCAGTTTCACTCGGGTTTCAGGCTTTGCAAATACTTGATGAGGTCAGCCAGTTCGCCCTCGGAAATCTTGTCGCCCCAGCCCGGCATGTAGAGGGGCGGCTTGGGACCTTTCTCGTCCAGTTGGGCGGTCGTCGGTATGCCTTCAGTGATGTAGGACTCCAGGTAAACATCGGTAACATCCTTTGCGCCCGTCAACGGCGGGACCATCTGGTTGGATTTTGCGTTGGGATTCGGCACGCCGCCTTCGCCGTTTGGCCCGTGGCAACCGCCGCAACCGTATTTCCGATACACCGCCTTGCCGCGTTCAATGGGCGAGGCCTGCGCCGGCACGCGCATGAACCCGATCACGTTGGTTTCCGTCAGCGAAACCAGGAAGGTGGTCAGCGCCCGGATTTCCGGTTCGGTGAAATTGAATTTCGGCATCACGGTGCCGGGCGTGATCGCCGCCGGATCGCGGAAATGCTGGACAATCCAGTCGTTGCCGCGTCTCTTCGCGACGCCATCGAGCGCCGGGCCGACCTTGCCGCCATTGCTTCCGACCGAGTGGCAGCCGATGCAGCCTTTCTGCTCGAACAGCCGTTGGCCCAGTTCAGGGCCGGGGACGGTTTTCATGGAAACGTAATACTCGGTCAGTCGTTCGCCGGTCTGGCCGAGCATGAAGAGGGTGAGCGCCTCGATCTCCGCCTCGCTGCGCTTCAACGGCGGCATGCCGGAGCCGGGCACGATTTCCCCCGGCGTCTTGAAATGCTGGGCCAGCCACTCGGGGCTGCGTTTGGCGCCGACCTTGTCCAACTCCGGGCCGATGTTGGAGCCGAAGCCGCCGAGCTTGTGACAGCCGATGCAACCTTGTTCCTCGAACACCGCGCGGCCACGGGCCAGGACGTTTGCCCGGGGCAGGTCCACCGCAGAATGACACTTGGCGCAGGAGGCCTGGATGTACTTCATCGGCAGCATCGGATGCTCCCAATGCTTGACGTGGC
>CAYIOH010000262.1:0-6158 GCA_964364975.1 uncultured Bifidobacteriaceae bacterium | reverse complement strand
CGAGTTGCTCCGGCGCGGCAAGCTCAACGGCGTGGAGCTCCAGTCCATCACCGCGGACGAAGCCCGGGTCATTGAGCCGCGCGTCAAGACCTACCAGTGCGCGATTTTTTCCCCGACCACTTCCACCGCCGATCCGCTGCAAGTCTTGCGCGCGATGGAACAGGACGCGGTGGCCGAAGGCATCGTCATTCGGCGTGGCGTGGCTTATCTCGGCAAGAACGGCGACACGATCAAGACTTCCGCGGAAGATTACCAGGCGGGTTACGTGATTAATGCCGCCGGTCTTTACGCCGACCGCGTGGCGCGGGATTTCGGGTTCTCGGAGGAATACCGGATTCTGCCGTTCAAGGGCATTTACCTTTACTCGGAAGAGCAGGCGGGTTCGTTGCAAACGAACGTTTATCCCGTGCCCGACCTGCGCAATCCGTTTCTCGGCGTGCATTTCACTGTGACCGTGGATGGCCGGGTGAAAATCGGCCCGACGGCCATCCCGGCTTTCTGGCGCGAGCAGTACAGGGGTTTTGGAAATTTCAAACTCGATGAGTTTGCGGAAATCATCTTCCGCGACCTGGGTTTGATCTTCCTCTCCGGCTTCGACTTCAAGCGTCTGGCGGCCGAAGAAACCCTGAAATATTTCCGCGCACGGCTCGTGTCACTGGCCAAGGGGCTGCTCGACGGGGTGAAGCTCCGGGACTACCGGCATTGGGGCAAACCCGGCATCCGCGCGCAATTGCTCCACCTCAAGTCGCGCAAACTTGAAATGGACTTCGTGCTGCAAGGCGACCGCAAATCGCTCCATGTGCTCAACGCCGTGTCGCCGGCGTGGACGTGTGCGCTGCCGTTCGCCAGCTACGTTTGTGACAAGGTGCAAGGCTTCCTGAAATGAGCGGCGCGCCCGAGGCCGAAATTCCCCGCGCGGTTCGGCATCATGGCCGGCTCTGGCAGAGCGGGATAATCCTTTCGGCGGCGGGCTTTTTGACGGGGTTGGGCAACTACGCGTTTCAAGGACTGATGGGGCGGCAATTGGACCTCACCGAATATGGCTCCTGGAATAGCGCGGTGACCTTTATCGGGCTGCTCAGTCTGCCGGTGTTGATCGCGAGCACAGCCATCACGCATTACATCGCGCATTTTCGGGCGAGCGGCGATGAGGCGCGATTGCAAAGCTTGCTGGATGGGTGCAAGCGGCTGCTTTTTCGCCTGACGCTCGGCGGCTGCCTGCTGGCGGCCGTGGCGATCAAACCGCTCAGTGATTTTTTTAACGTTCCCCGCGGCAGCCTCACGCTTACGGTGCTCGTCTGCGTGCTGGCCGGATTATGGGGCGGGTATGGCACCGGCTTGTGCCAGGGCCTGGCGTGGTTCAAACGTCTCGCGGCGATCAGTCTGGCTGGCGTCGTGCTGAAAATTCTTTTCGGCTGGGCGGCCACGCGACAATACGCGTTGGCGGAAGCCGCCGTGGCGGCTTCGGGCGTTGCGATGTTGTCCAATCTGGCGTTGCTCTACTGGAGAAGCGAATTGCGCGGAACAGGTCACGCGGTTTCGCCGTGGACAAAGGAGCTGGGCCAGTATTTGTTGGTGAGCGCGGCGTCCGTGGGCGCCGGTTATTGTTTCACCCAAGGCGATTTGCTCGTCGCACAACGCTATTTTACCAGGCCGGAACTCGGCACGTACAGCGCCGCCGGGGTGCTGGGACGCGCGCTGCCAATGCTCGTGGCTCCCATGCTGACGGTATTGTTCACCTCGCGTTCCGGCCATCGCGCCGTCAGCGCGCTGCGCGCACAACTGGGTTTGCTGGGGCTTTACGCGGCTGGATTGGGGTGCGGGGTGTTTGGTTTGCTGCTCCTGCGTGGACTTTTTGTGAAGTTGATTTTCGGCAAACCCGCGCCGGAAGCGGAGGCCATGGTAGGCTGGTTTGCGGTCACGATGGCATTGGTTGGTTTGATTCAGGCCTTGGGGATGTGGGCGCTCGCGAGCCGATGGTTCAAGGTGGCGCTGCTTTACGGCGGGTTGGGGTTGGCTTACTGGCTGGTCCTGTTGGCGCTTGGAAAAACTCCGGAAGCAATGCTGCGGGTGATGCCGTGGTCCGCTGCCGCCGCGTTTGTCGTGTTGTTCATCGCTTGGTGGGTGGCCATGCGCACAGCGGGCCGTGAAGATCCATAGGCTGACGGCCAAAACAGATTTCCAGAAGGGCATCCACCTCTGACCCCTGCCAAGAAAGGAATTCCGCAATCACGCTACAACCCGGTGATCCGGACTTCCCGCCGCGTTTTCGCAGACTGGTAGCACGCCGCCAAAATCACCTGGCTGCGCAAACCGGCGAGCGCGGATTCCCGCGTGGTGCGGCCATCCAACAACGCCTGGCTGAAGGCTTCAATTTCGGCGCGGTAGGTGTTCACCGGCTTGGGCGCAATGACCAGACCGCCACCTGCCGTTCGACGTTGCCTGGCATCGTATGCTCTTGTGCCTTCGAGAAACGCGACCATCTCGCCCGCGGCGCCCTGGCCGATGGTGCCTTGCGCGAGGATACTGCCGCGCGCGCCGTAAAGTTCCAGCCGGTTTTGGCTGCTGTTGTCGGGAATGCAGAAGCACGTGTCCACGGTCGCCATCGCGCCATTCTTGAACCGCGCGAGCACCGCGCCGCTGTCTTCGGTGGCGTAGCTGTGGATGGTGTGATTGGTCACGCAACTCACCGAGGAAATCGGGCCGAAGAACATTTCGAGCAAGTCAAGACAGTGACCAGCCAGATCCATCAACGCCCCGCCGCCGCCAAGTTTTGGGATTTGCCGCCACGCGCCGGGAATCGGCGGATACCAGCAGGATAGCTGCGCCCGCGCGTAAACCGGTTGGCCGATCCGTCCTTGCTGAATCATTCGCAACGCCGCCTGATGCTGGCTGTGGTAACGCATCATGAACGCCGTGCCGAGTTGGACTTTCGCCTTTTTACAAACCTGCACCATGCGCTTCGCCTCGGCCGCGTTCATACCGAGCGGTTTCTCGCAGAACACATGTTTGCCCGCGGCGGCGGCTTGGCAGACTTGCTTCAGGTGTGCGTGATTCGGTGACGCGATGTAAACAGCGTCAAGGTCAAGCGCCAGTAATTCGTCAAGACAGTTCGCGGCGTGCACGCCAAATTTCCGGGCGACCTCGGCGTTGTTCTTCTTGTTCCTCGAGTAAACAGCAACGAGCCTGGCATTTTTTGCAGGCACGATGCCTTCTGGAATTGTTCGCCGCAATGCGATGCCGGTCGAACCGATGACGCCCCAGCAGATTTTTTGTTTCATAGTCTCGAACTTTCAAATGGGGGGGCCTAGCTGCTGTAATGCCTGATGACTTTCACCAGGCCTTCGGCGATTTGCTCCATGTCGGAAACCGTGAAGGTCGGATACGCAAAGCACGTGAACGTGTGCGTCTCGTGCCACAGCGCATTGGGCACGGCCACGTTCGTGTAGTCCACGCTCTTCGGGTTCGTGTATTCCTTTGACTTGAACGGGAAGCCGGATCGGCCAAAGGCGTTTTGCTTTTGGAACGCGGCCTCCGTGTGACATTGCGGCCAGAACACTTTCCAGCACGGAACGCCCTCGGCGGCGGCGGCGGTGACGAATTGTTTGATGTCACAGCGCATCTGCTCGACGTTTAGCGAGAAGGCAAGCACGAACCAACCGTTGCGCCGTTCCGGCGTGTCAACCGGGCCATATTTCACCTGCGGAAGTGGCTTGAGCGCATCCATGAGGATCTTCGCGTTACGGCGGCGCGTAGGCATGTTCCAACTGTCCATGCGTTCGAGTTCTGCGAGACCAATGGCCGATTGCATTTCGGTCATGCGATAATTCCAGCCGACCAGGTTGTGGATGTAGGGCAGCTTCTGTTCGAGTTCGAGCAGGTTGAGCCGCTGCTTCACGTCGTAGCCGTGGTCGCGGAAACTGCGGGCGAGCCAGGCGAGTTCCTCGTTGTCGGTCGTCACCATGCCGCCCTCGCCGCCAGTGGTGAAGGTCTTGTTCTGACAGAAACTGCAACCGGCGATTTCACTCAACGTGCCGGTCTTCCTGCCCTTGTATTCGCCGCCGAAGGCCTCGGCGTTGTCTTCGATGACGAAGAGGTTGTGCTTCTTCGCGAAGGCGCGGATTTTGTCCATGTCACACACGTTGCCGTAAAGATGCACGGGCATGATGGCCTTGGTGCGCTCATTGACGAGTTTCTCGGCGGACTCGATGCTGATGCAGTGGTCATCGAGGTTCACGTCGGCGAAGCGCGGGATCGCGCCAGCCTGTACGATGGAAAAACTGCTGGCGATGAACGTGTAACTGGGCACGATGACCTCGTCGCCCGGACCAATGCCGAGCGCGGCGAGCGAGACGTGCAACGCGGCGGTGCCGGTGGCCACGTTGATGGCGTATTTGCTGCCCTGCCACTCGGCGAATTTCTTCTCGAACTCCATGCCGCGCCGGCCGGTCCAGTAATTGACCCTGCCGGAGCGCAGGACATCTTCGACAGCTTTGATGGCCTTCTCGTCAAACTGCGGCCACGGGGTGAGTTTGTTTTGGACGGCTTTCAGGCCGCCTTCGTTTGCGAGTTTGTCGGGCATGAATCTGTCTTTCGTTTGGCGTTAAAACGGGGAACGGCGCGTTGAAGCCGCGTAAAACATCGCCGCCATTGTGCCAATCTCGCCCTTGGCGGCAAGCGTCGTTTCATTCTTGACCCTCCCGTTGCAGTGCTGAAAGTGGTCGCGATGAACCGCACGGTTGAACCCGAACTTATGACCGAAGAATGGCAGGCGGTGGCTTACGCCCGGGCGGATTTCGAGTCCGCTCACAGTTCCTACCCGAAGCTGTTCGCAAAAAGATTTCCGCGCCGGCCGCGCCGTGCGCGTGCACTTGATCTCGGCTGCGGTCCGTGTGATGTGACCATCCGCTTCGCCGGGGCCAATCCCGGCTGGACGTTTCAAGCGGTGGACGGCTCCGCCGCGATGCTCCGGCACGCCCGCGTTGCCATTGCGCGGCAGCGCGGACTCTTACGCCGGATCAGGCTCATCGAAGGTTTCATTCCCGGCGCACTAATTCCGAGGCGGAGCTACGACGTGATTCTTTCGAGCAGCTTCCTGCATCACTTGCACAATCCGCAGGTGCTGTGGCAGACCGTACAACAATTTTCGAAACGCGGGACGATTGTTTTCATCGCGGATCTGCGGCGTCCGGCCTCACGCGCAAGCGCGCGGGCATTTTCCCGCAAGTATTCGTGCGGCGAGCCGGAAGTTCTGCGGCGGGATTTCTTTAATTCGTTGCTGGCCGCATTTACGCCGACGGAAGTTCGGAAGCAATTGAAACAGGCCGGGCTGGAAGAGTTACGCGTCGAAATCGTCAGCGACCGGCATCTGGTCGTGTTCGGTAGAATTTTGTAAGCCGACGCGAGCTGGTTCAATCAGGGGCTGAAACAGGAAGTTGGAGCTTCGTTGCCTCGGCTGCTGCAACTGCTGCGTCAATGCTTCGGTCGCAGGAGCATCGCCTTCTTGTCCGTGCCCTCGACTTCGACGCTCTGGGTTTCGATGTCCGGATCAGCCTTCAGCGCGTGATGGATGATGCGCCGGTCAAACGCGCTCATCGGCTCCAGCTCCACCACGTCGCCCCAACGGTGGACTTTTTCGGCGGCGTCCCTGGCCTTCTTCACGAGCGCTTCGCGCGCCTGGGCGCGGTAGCCGCTGACATCCACCATGACCTTGGGCGAGCGAGCGTCCTGCTGGAACAGCAGGCGGTTGGTGATGTATTGGAGATCGGAAAGCGTCTGGCCCTGACGGCCAATCAGCCGGCCGGAATCTTCCGTCTTCACGTCCAGCAACAGGTCGTCCTCGAGTTGATGTTCCTCGACGGTGGCGGGAAAGCCCATCAGCTCGAGGATTTTTTCCAACGTGGGTTTGGGTTGAGCAGGCATCGGTTGGTTGAGGGTTAAGCTTTGATGGTTGAGGTCGAAATCACTTCAGCAGGGGCCATGGTTTCATTCGCGCACGGGCTATTTCTTCTTTTTCGACAGCGGCGTCAAGACCGAAGCGGCCGGTGGCGCCGCGGCGGCGGGGGCTGCGGTGTGGGTCAATTTCGTCTGCACGATGGTCAACAGGTTTTGCACGGTCCAGTAGAGCGCCAGTCCCGACGAATAATTGTAGAGGAACA
>CAYIOH010000261.1:0-6171 GCA_964364975.1 uncultured Bifidobacteriaceae bacterium | reverse complement strand
CCCCAGACTTCTACGAGGAACGCTTGCGGGTTTACGACCGTGAGGGTCAACCTTGTTGGAACTGCCGCCGTCCGATCAAACGCATCGTGCAGGCGGCGCGCAGCACGTTCTTATGCCCGGCTTGCCAGCGGTCGCCTTGATTTACTTCTTGCGTCACGTTGGCCGCGACGGTATTTGCAGCGCAACCATTTCATGAATCCCACCGCAATTGAGTCACATCTCAAACTCGTTTTGCTCCAATGGTTGGTGATCATAACCGCCGCGTGGGCATTTGGTCGGCTTGGAAAAAGAATCGGCCAACCGCTGGCGGTGGGGGAAATTCTCGCCGGGATTCTTTTGGGCCCTTCCGCCCTTGGACTCATCTGGCCGGCGGATTGGCCCGTGTTGTTCCCGAAGGAGACACAGCAATCGCTCCAACTGCTCGGCAAAATCGGGCTGATCCTCCTGTTGTTCCAGGTCGGAATGGAATTCGACTACGGCCACCTGCGGGCGCGCTCGCGCACCGTGACGGCGGTTTCGATTTGCGGGATCGCGGTGCCGTTTGTATGCGGACTTCTGATCGGACCGTGGTTGCATCGCGAGTTCGCCCCGAACGCGCCGCGCTTTGGCTTTCAACTTTTCCTGTGCATCGCGCTCTCGATTTCCGCGCTGCCGATCATGGGGCGAATCCTGCTCGAAATGAAACTGGAACGCACCGCCATCGGCGCGATGGGCATCAGCGCGGCGGCGATTGATGACGTGACGGGGTGGGTTCTGCTGGCGGTGGCGACGGCGGTTGTGACCGTGGGTTTCGACGGCTGGGCGCTGGCGAAACAGGTGGCGGGCGTGCTGTTGTTCTTTTTCGCACTGCAAAAACTGGTTGGCCCGGCGTTGTGCAAGGTGTGGCGGCGTGTCGCGGAACGAAACGGCGGACAGGGCCTCACGGCTTCTTTCCTCACGCTGCTGCTGATCGTGCTTTTCGGTTCTGCCCTGGTCAGCAATCGCCTCCGCATCTTTGCCATTTTTGGCGCGTTCCTGCTGGGGGTTTCCCTGCACAAGGAATTGTCGCTCGTCAAAGCGTGGCGCGAAAAATTCTCCGACTTCGTGATCGTGGCGATGGTACCGATTTTTTTCACCAACACAGGGCTTAACACGGAAATCGGTTCGCTGAATACACCACTCGCCTGGGTGGGATGTGGCGTGGTGCTGCTGGCTGCGGCCGCTGGAAAACTTGGCGGCTGCTTTGTCGCGGCCCGCCTGACCGGACAGTCGCCGTGCGAAGCGGCGTGCATCGCCGCCCTGATGAACACCCGCGCCTTGATGGCCCTAGTGGCGATCAACATCGGCCTCGACCTCAAGCTGCTGAACCGCGAGTTATTCACCATGCTGGTCATCATGGCGCTGTTGACGACGGCGATGACCGGTCCTTTACTGCGCTGGTGGCTGCCTGAAGGTTTGCGGAAACAAGCCTGGCAAGAGCGCGACGCGAAGAATTAGCAGTCGGAACAGAAACACAAACTTCAATACCCCTGTTGAACCACCCGGTTAGTTGCCTTCCAAGGCTCTGACGATTTTTGCCGGGTTTTGGCGGCAATCCAAAATGCGATAAACGACCGCCGATCCCTCAGTATCAATCCGGTAGTAGAGAGCGTATGGGAAACGGTGGGCCAACATCCGATGATATCCAAAGACTTTCCGGTGAACACCTCCGTGCAAAGCAAGGGCATCAATATCAGAAAAAACGGAATCGAAGAAGTAGTCGCCCAAATCCTCGCCTTGATTATCGTAGAAGATACGCCCGGCGGCCAAGTCCTCGACCGCCGAAGTGAGAATGCGAACTCTCATTCAAACTGGCTACGCAACTTTTTCTTCGCGGCATCCCAATTCAACACCTGCTCTTTACTCTCCGCGAGCCGGCGCTGGGTCCTGGCCAGTTCTTCTTCATGCCACGCGGGCGATTCGAAGGCATCGTCGGGCCGGCTCAACTGCTCCCACAGCACTTCCATCAATTGGAGTTTCTCGCTGCGTGACAATTGGGCAACCGTCTCAATGCTCATGAGCAGAAAATAGCGCCGTGATGATGATTAGGCAACTTTTTCCACCGTGTCGTTCAATGCCGCCGCAGAATCAGCCGGTGCTCCACGCGGCGCGTCTGACGATATTTTAGAAGCAGCAAAGTGGTAAACGTGGAGGGACTTCGCTTCGTTTCTCGAATTCCTGCTCGATAAGAATGCTCTCGTTCACATTAGAAGGCAACAGGGAACCAAATGCATTGTCTGAGAGGTCATCTAGTCAGTTCGAAAAGTGAACATTCGCCGCGTCACGTTGAGCAGTGTGAGACTCCGGCTAACCTGCGGACCCATTTGGGGTTGGGGATGAGAACCAGGGATTTCCTAGCGGCTGCAAGGAAACTCCTCGTTGCAGGCGAGCCTGTAGTGTGTGATAAAGGGTCAGAATTAATATGGATAGAAAAGAACTATTAGAGCAAAGAACACGGCTTGAGCGGCGGCGTGACGCGGAGTTGGAAGCTTGCAGAGCGAAATGGCGACGCATGATCGACGCTATCGACCAACGTCTGAGAGGAGCGGCCACGAACAACGGCGCTTCTCAGTCCGACCTACACCCACCGGCGTTTGCAGAGGTCCTCGACGAATTAATTGAGCACGACCGGAAGCAGGGCGTGATGGACGTTGTTCGACAAACATTGGAGAACTACAGCGGCACGTTTACAGCAAGGACGCTCGTCGGAATAATTAACAAAAACAAACCGTCCTTCCTAACCGAACGGGACATCAGCAACCCTCTCTGGAGACTGCGTAAGCTCGGCATAATCAAGATTATTGCAAAAGGCAAAGGTCGGAAACCGCAAGAGTACTTGAAGATCTAAGACTACTGGTCAAACCAAACGAAGAACAGATTTGAAAAGCTATGGTCATGAAAAAACATGCGGAAAAGAAAGGAACACATGCGCGGATACCAGCTCGCCAAGTGTTTGAAGGCTGCAGCCAGTCTCAAACGGTAAGAGACTACGTTGTCGGAAGTGTTGCCATCATCCTTACGCTTGGAGGTACGCTCTCATTTTTCCTTCAACCGCAGGTTGCGCCCCAGTTCTGGGCGATCATCGGCCCGATTATTGTCGGAGCCATCGGTTGGACGCGCCGGAGCAAAAATCACCACGAATAATGATGGATTGTTCTTCTTCTCGCGCAATACCCGGCGTCATTAGTGCCGTCTCAAGACCAGCCGATGCTCCACGCGGCGCGTCTGGTGAAACTCCAATGGCGGCAAGGTGGTGAGCGTCGGGGATTCAGTCTCGTTCAAAATCGTTTTAGCCATGGCCTGAAAAGCGCGCCAGCGCGGCCAGTCCAGTTCCGGCGCGTGCGAGATTTGCCGCAACAAACTCCGCCACTCGATGATCACACGGTCAATGTCGCCCGCCCCGACCAGATCCGTAATCCAGTCGTGCTTGTTGAGCGGATTCTTGTGGACCGATGCGACGACGGCTTCCGCGCCCGCGCCGTATTTTGGCGGCAGGCCGTTTTCGAGATAGCCGGTGATGGTTTGCAGGCCAAACATTTCATGCCACGCAATCGCCAGCCGGCCGGCCCAACGATTGTCCTCGCCGCAAAAGCGGAAGCCCGCGTCGAGGTTCGCCACGTCGTAAATCAATTCATCCAGCGGATAACTCTCGTCCTCCAGCGCGGCGGCGATGGCGAGTCCGTCGCCTTGTGAGAAAAAACTCACCACGCGTCCGCGCAACGTCGGCACGCCTTGCGCGTCCACCAGATTCAATCGCCGCCACAGCAAGGCCGTTCCCGTGGCCGTGGGCAGCTTCTTACACGTCTCGACCAGCGAACATTGGGCGCAGTCGTAAGGCAACACCTCGCGTTCGGCTGGTCGCCACAACGCCACGCCGTGTTTGTCCACCGGCACGCGCATCGTGAGTTCCGCGAGGTTCACGTAAGCGACGATGCGGTTGGCCTGGGGCACGAATCGCACAACGGGTGTTTTCTGCTTGGCCAGCTTCTGTTCGACAAGTGGCGCGATCTTTTCCTTCCACAAGTTCATCGGCGCTTGTCGTCCGTTCCAATTCGTGAGCCGGCGAATCCACTTGGCGATGATGACGCGGTCGGCGCTCAGCCGTTCCGCGACCGTGATGGCGCGGCCATAAATCTTCCGGCTGTTCATTTCATCGAGCACCACCAGCGTGCCCGTGCCGATTTTCTCCAAGGCCTGGGGAACTGAGAGAACCGGGATCAAGACCAGCGCGTGTTGCGTGTTGCGTGTTGCGTCAAGTGTTTCAGGGGCGTCCGGCTGCTGCTTGACGGAACACACAACACGCAACACGTCATCCCCGGCGACGATTTCGCGCAAAGGTTTTTCGGTCACTGCCGGTGATGTCTCCCATTCCCCCTGGCTGTTGAACATTTCGCGCTGGCGCTTGTGGACGTGACGGGCGCGCTCGGCATCGGTGTGCAGACCGCATGGCACGTCGGGATGCTCCAACGATTCTTCCACGCCGAGAAAAATGGGTTTGGTGGTGAACAGGCGCTCCTGCGCGCGCACGGCTTCGGTGAATGGATCGCGACCGTGTTCGGCAGCAGCGGTCATCAGGCCGAGCAGCGCGCTCCAGTCCACTGCGCCGCTGCGGGCAAGGTGACAGGGCCGCGCGTCAAGCAGACGCAGTTCGTTGGCGGTGATGAGCACGAAGCCGGTTTCGTCCAGTCCGCGTCGGCCAGCGCGGCCAAACATTTGGAGAATTTCATCAGAGCGCAATGGTTGTTCGACCGCGTCGCGCCGATACGATTCACCGGCCAGCGCGACGCTGCGGAGTGAAAAGTTAATTCCGGCGGCCAGACCCATCGTGGCCACGACAACGCGTAATTGGCCGGCCTTGGCCAGCGGTTCGATCACGCCGGCGCGCGCGCCATAGCTCAGTCCGCTGTGATGATAGGCAATGCGGCTCTTGAGCAGCTTGGCGAGGTGTTCGCCAGCGATCTGTTTTTGCTCGGTGCTGATTTTCAGCGGATTGGGCGTGGGCAAATGGCGTGTGAGTTCGGCGGCCATGCTTTCCGCGGCCTGGCGGCGCGGGGCGAAGATTAAAATTGGGCCAAGGTCTTCGGCGAGCGCCTTGGCGACCAGGCGCGGCCAGTAACCGCGAATTTCCGACGGCACGTAGTAGTTTAGGCTGTTCGCGTGAACTTCTTCCAGCGGCACGGGGCGTTCCTCGTGGCGGATCAAAACGGCCTTGCGACCCAGGCGATTGAGCCATTGGACGACGTGATGGGGATTGGCCACGCTGCCGCTGAGCAGCAGCAGTTGCGTCTGCGGTGGGGCGAGGGCAAGGGCAAGTTCGTAGTTCAATCCGCGGTCGGTGTCGCTGATCATCTGGTATTCGTCCACGACGAGCAGCGCCGGTCCTTCGCCGTGGATCAGCCGGTTTTTCTGCGTTTCCAGTGTCGCGACCAGCACGGGCGCGCTGAGATTCTCCGCGAGATCGCCGGTGGCGATGCCCACATCCCAGCCACGCGCCCGCCATTCGGCGAGTTTGTCGTTGGCCAGCGCGCGGGTAGGGACGGTGTAAATCGCCTGGCCACGGGGTTTGCCGGAGTTGGACCACAACTCGAAGATCAGCGTTTTGCCCGCGCCGGTGGGCGCCTGCACAACCACGTCCTTGCCGTCACGCAGCGCGGCCACGGCCTGCTGCTGCCAGAGGTCGGGCACAGCGACCTGGTTGAGCGCGGGTTGGTCGGTGAGTTGGGAGGCGAGCGTTGGCACACCGGAAAGATAGCCTAGAACCGAAAAACGGAAACGGCGTTTTTTTTGTCAACCGGACCGCAGTAGAGGTACAGTTTGAACACTCAATCAAACCGCGCAAAAGCCGGGCCGAAACGCTTCAAAGCGCCGCCGATGCCGTTCGCGGCACCGCCTGGCAGGGAGTAGCCCTGTTGGGTATTGCACAACGGAAAATCATAGTATTTCGCGCTCACATTCCGGCGAATCGTAGGCCGAGAAGGGCCTTCCAGACAACAGGCTAATTTCGCGGGGTTGATCTGGACAACCCCGAAGGCTTTCGGGGTTGAACCTAAATCCGGCAGTTGAATATTATGAAGAGAACGGAAACCACAGATGGACGCAGATGAACACAGACCTGCCGCGCCGCCAGTTCCACCGAATAGCACTGGTAATTGG
>CAYIOH010000260.1:0-6171 GCA_964364975.1 uncultured Bifidobacteriaceae bacterium | reverse complement strand
CATGGAGTCTTTGACGACGTGCTCGTTCGTGATGAGAAATCCATCTTCAGTGATGAAGAATCCGGTGCCGGAAGACTCCGGACGCGACTGCTCAATACCAGTGCCTGAACTATCGCTCCCAGCAGATGACACTTGCCGCGGCTTGAAATTGCGCGCGAACTTTTGACCCTCGGCGATTTGCTCCCGTGACAACCGTCTCTCTAATACGGCCATGTTTTTCTTGGCACTTTCATGTCCTTGCCCCGCTGCCAGCAAGAACCACTTGTAACCCTCTACTTCATCTTTCGCCACGCCGTCGCCAAAGGCGTAGCAAACGCCCAAACAGAATTGAGCCTCGGCGAGATTCTGCTCGGCAGCTTTGTGAAACCACTTCACCGCCTCCACGCAGTTTGTTGCCACGCCGAGGCCATTGTCGTAGCTGATACCAAGATTGTATTGAGCAAATGCATGATTCTGCTCGGCGGCTTTGCGAGTCCATTTCAACGCCTCGGCGTCATCCTTCACCACACCCTCTCCATGGGAGTAACAAATTCCTAGGGAGCATTCAGCCCAAGCATCATTTTGGTCGGCGGCTTTGCGATACCACTTCACCGCTTCAACATCATCCTTCGCCACGCCTTTGCCCTTGGAGTAACAAAGGCCCAGTTTGAATTGGGCATGAGCGAAACTCTGCTCGGCGGCTTTGCGAAACCACTTCACCGCTTCTGTCTCATCCTTAGCGACGCCTTGGCCACCGGCGTATGCGGCGCCAAGATTGTGTTGGGCCTTGGCGTAATTCTGCTCTGCGGCTTTCCGAAACCACTTTGCCGCCTCCATCTCATCTTTCACCACGCCAAGACTGCCAAAGGAAAATGCCGAACCTAATGCAGCCTGGGATTGGGCATCGCCTTTTTCCGCCTTGGCGCGGATGTCGGCCAGCAACTTGCGGTCAGCCTCACTTTGTTGCGCAGGCAATCGAATAGCGACTGCAACCAACACAAGAAACACGCACGTCACCCACTTCATTTTCATATCGGCAGCTTAATGACTTTCGACAATGAAACAAGTAGCACAATGTAGTTTGGAAAAGCTTACCCCTGTTTTGTGTATCGATATTTTCCACTTCGACTTCCTTTACCCTTCTCAACCTCGATTATTTCAGGCGGGTTTCTCTGTCGTAATTTGTTAATAGCACCAGAAATCATTCGCCGGACATTGTCGCTTGGCTCTTTTCCCGTCTGCGCCTTAAATCTCAGGCAAATATCGGGTATTCTGAATTCGTAATCGGCGCTTGTAATAATTTCCTCCACAACCTCAGAAGACGGTTTTTTTGAACGAAGTGACTGAAGCGACAGGGCGGGCGCGGTGGCAGTTTTCCGCATTGTTGTGAGATGCTGTTCGATGGCATCAATGTTAGCTTTGTGATTCTTTTCCAGTTTGGCTTTCAAGTGTTCGAGATCTTTTACATTCATATATTACAAACTAGCACAAAAACAGCAAGACACAATACAAATTAGCACAAATCTTAGCGGCGTTAACCTTATTAGTCCTGTGCGAGATTAGTTGATTTCCAACGGGAGGCTGGTCAGGGGGCACTGACCACGTACCCAGCCTGCGACAAATGATAACGCCGAGACGCCCAGTCGCGTAGCCGCAAAGAAACTCACCAGTTTTCCCTGCGTCTTGGCGTCTTGGCGCCTTTGCGTTGAATTCCTCGCCCCGTCCGAAAGCGGTGCTAAAGCCACACGCACTCCAGACGCTGGCGCGTTTGCCCGGCATCCTCGAACCTCGCGGAGCGTCTGGACTGCGGCGCGTTCACCGCCGCTTTCCCCCGTCGTCCCATCAGAACACACTTCATTAAAAAACAAAAACGGCGCGGACCAAACCAATCCGCGCCGTTGTTCGTTTTCCGCTGCGAACGGATGAGCAGTTTTACACGTCGTAATACATGAAGAACTCGTAAGGATGCGGACGCAGGCGCAGCGCGTCGTGCTCCTTGCGCTTGGTGCTGATCCACATGTCAATGAAGTCCTCGGTGAAGACGTCGCCTTTGAGCAGGAAGTCATGGTCCTTCTCAAGGCAGTTCAACGCTTCGTCCAGACTGCCGGCCACGTTCGGGACTTTCTTCAATTCCTCGGGCGGCAGTTCGTAGATGTTTTTGTCGAGCGGTTCGCCCGGGTGAATTTTGTTCTGGATGCCGTCCAGCCCTGCCATGAGCAGCGCCGCGAACGCCAGATACGGATTGGCCGCCGGGTCGGGCGGACGGTATTCGAGGCGCTTGGCCTTCGGGTTCTCGCTGTAGGTCGGGATGCGGATGGCCGCCGAACGGTTGCGGCTGCTGTAGGCGAGGTTCACCGGCGCTTCGTAACCGGGCACGAGGCGCTTGTAGCTGTTCGTGGTCGGGTTGCAGATCGCGCAGAGGGCCTTGGCGTGCTTGAGCAGGCCGCCGGCGTAGTAGAGCGCCATTTTGCTGAGGCCGGCGTATTCGTTGCCGGCAAAGAGCGGCTTGCCCTTTTTCCACAACGATTGATGCGTGTGCATCCCGCTGCCGTTGTCACCGAAAAGCGGCTTGGGCATGAAGCACGCGGTCTTGCCGTGCTTCTTGGCGATGTTCTTCACGACGTATTTGTAAACCATCATCGTGTCGGCGGCGCGGATGAGCGTGTCGAAGCGGTAATCAATTTCGGCCTGGCCCGCCGTGGCGACTTCGTGGTGCTGCCGCTCAATGTGAACGCCGAGTTCCTCCATCACGAGGCACATCTCGGTGCGAATGTCCTGTTGCGCGTCGGACGGCGCGACCGGGAAATAGCCTTCCTTGTGGCGGATCTTGTAACCAAGGTTGGGCATTTCGTCACGGCCCGTGTTCCAGACAGCTTCCTCGGAATCCACGCTGTAAAACGTGCCGTTGCTCTTGGAGTCATACTGCACGTTATCGAAGATGAAAAATTCCGCTTCCGGCCCGAACACCGCGGTGTCCGCGATGCCGGTGGAGGCGAGATATCTTTCGGCGCGTTGCGCCATGCCGCGCGGGTCGCGGGTGTAGGGTTCTTTCGTGTCGGTTTCGGCCACCGTGCACGTTACTGACAACGTGGGCACGGCGCAGAAGGGATCAATGAAGGCCGTGGCCGGGTCGGGCATGGCGAGCATGTCGGACGCTTCAATGCTCTTCCAGCCGCGGATGCTCGAGCCGTCGAAGCCGAGTCCTTCGCTGAAAATTTCCTCGTTCAGTTCCCGGATGGGACAACTGAAATGCTGCCAGGTGCCGAAGGTGTCCACGAACTTGAAGTCTATCATCTTCGCACCGGCCTTCTTGGCCAATTCAATCACGCTCTTGGGTGTGCTCATACTTTCTTTTTTGGTTTGGTTTTGTTTGGTTGTAAATCGCAAGGCCAGACCGGGGCGTTTCACATGCCGCTTGTCGGTCTGACCTCGACGAAAATCCGTGTCAGTCTATGGATTTGAGTTGTTGCGTCAATGTCAGGGGCTGCATTTATCGGGCTTGGTGATAACCTTCCTCGCCGTGTTCGGCCAGGTCCAGGCCGGCCACTTCCACTTCCTCGCTCGGGCGCAGGCCAACGACTGCCTTCACGATGTAAGCGATGATGGCTGTGCCCACGACCGCCAGCAACAACGTCACGCCGATGGCTTTCAACTGCTCGCCCACCAGCGGCTGGAAGCAGGTGTCCTTCACGTAATCCTTGAGGTTGGTCGCCAGATTGGCGTTGGACGAATTGCGCGCCAGGAAACCGGTCATCAGCGCGCCCAACGTTCCGCCCACCGCATGGACGCCAAACGTATCCAGCGCGTCGTCGTAACCGAACCACGACTTGATCTTGAAGCAGAAGAACCACGGGATCACTCCCGCCGCGATGCCGATGAGCAGCGCGCCACCCGCCGTCACGAATCCGCAAGCCGGGGTGATGACTACCAGGCCTGCCACTGCGCCGGAACAAAAGCCCAGCACGCTGGGTTTGCCGCGCACGAGCCATTCCGCCAGTGGCCACACGAACGAGGCCACCGCCGTGGCGATGGTCGTCGTCATGAACGCGTTGGCCGCGACGCCGTCTGCCGCAACCGCGCTGCCGGCGTTGAACCCGTACCACCCCACCCACAACATTCCCGTCCCAACGGCGCAAAGCACCATGCTATGCGGCGGCATCGGCTCTTTTGGAAAGCCATGGCGCTTGCCCAGAATCAAACAGAAAACCAACGCCGACCAGCCAGACGACATGTGCACCACCGTCCCACCCGCGAAGTCAATGGCCTTGATGGATGCGCCCGCGTTCCAGACGCCATTCATCATGCCGTTGATGCCCCACACCATGTGCGCCAGCGGGAAATACACCACCACCATCCACAGCGCCACGAACAGCATGATGGCGCTGAATTTCACGCGCTCAGCAATCGCGCCAAGAATCAGCGCCGGCGTGATGATGGCAAACATCAACTGATACATGCTGAAAACGTTGTGCGAAACCCAATACGAGTAGTTCGTGTTCGGGCCTGAACCCACGTCCTTGAGCATCGCAAATTTGAAGTTGCCCACGAATCCCTTGATGATGTCCGTGCCGTCGGCGAACACATAGCTGTAGCCGAAGACGACCCACATGATGGTAACCAGTCCCGCGATGCCGAAGCATTGCGCAATGACGGACAGAACATTCTTGCGCCGCACCAGGCCTCCGTAAAACAGAAACAATCCCGGCAGCGTCATGAATAACACCAACGCCGAACTGGTCATCATCCACGCGTTGTGGCCGGGGCCGGCGGTGGCCGAGGTCGGGGTGACCAAGCCGTCGGGAATGGTCGGGTTGCCGTCCTTGTCCTTCGGGCCGACTTTCAACACCGCGGTCGGATCGCCATTGTTGACGTAGGCTTCGAGCGAGCCGATACGTTGCTCCAGCGTGGGCTGCGGCGGTGCCGGTGGCGGAGTGACCGCCGAGGCAGCATCGGCAAAACAAATTCGCGGTGCGCTAACCGTGAGGGCTGTCACCATTCCGAGCAAACAGAGGAATTTTTTCATTGGGTTTTTCAGAGTGATTACTTTACTGGGCGGGTTGGTTAAATGGCTTGGTCGCCTTTTTCGTCGGTGCGGATGCGCACGGCTTGTTCGACCGAGGAGACGAACACCTTGCCGTCGCCAATCTTGCCAGTCTTGGCCGACTTGACGATCGCGGCCACGGCGTTTTCGACCTGCCCGTCCGCCACGACCAGTTCGAGTTTGATCTTGGGCAGGAAGTCCACGGTGTATTCACTGCCGCGGTAAATTTCCGTGTGGCCCTTTTGCCGGCCGAACCCTTTGACCTCACTGACGGTCATCCCTTCGATTCCGATTTCCCCCAGGGCGTCTTTGACTTCTTCGAGTTTGAAGGGCTTGATGATGGCTTCAATTTTCTTCATAAGGTTTTTTCCCGCCGATGTACAAATGTGTAATCTCAGGGCGCTGGTTCATGCGCCCGCGCCTCCCTAGCAACGGCGATGCCACGCGACTTCTGCGGGCCAGTCAACGCGGGGAAAAGCCTGAGTTTGCAGGGGATTTGTGCGCGCGACGAAAATTCACACCAGCGCGCGAAGTGTTGCTATTTGCTCAGGCCAGAAACTTTTCGCCACGCACAGGGAATGCCGAACTTCGATTGGGTGAGTGGAAGTTGGAGTTCAGGCTTCAGCCTGTCGGGCCGGAAACAAGCTAAAGCTTGGACTCCAGCTCACGGACTCGGCGGTCCGCGCTCCAATTATCCGTGAATGACCAACTGGATGTTCTCCGGCAAATCCTTCGCCACCTGATTCGCCACGTCGCCCTTGAACAACTGCGCCAGCGTCCGGCGATGCCGCGCGCCGAGCATCAGGATGTCAATGCCCAACGTCGCGGACAAATCGAGGATGGTCGCCGCCGGATTTTCGCTCACCGAGTAGAGCGGCACGACGGGCACGCTGTTTTGGCGGCCCAACTCCAACACAGTCGGATCAGGCGGAAGGAACTCACGAAGTCCCAGGATTGCCTTGGCACACAGGGGGTTCCACGTCATCGCGGTCTCCTCACCCGGCACGCTATCTCCTCGGCGTCCTCGACATCGATGAAATATCGTTTGCGTGCCTCAACCAGTTCATCCAGCTTTGCTGCCGCCTGTGAACTGATCGTAGCCGGCCAAAATTGCGAAGGACATGCGGCCGAACCTTCAATCGCGATCTCGC
>CAYIOH010000259.1:0-6236 GCA_964364975.1 uncultured Bifidobacteriaceae bacterium | reverse complement strand
GGGAGCAGACCAGTGCGTGTCCGGAAACAGTTCCCCTCTTGAGAGGGGTCAGGGGTGGGTTCTTTTCGGAAATTCATTCTGGCAACCGTTCTATGACGGATGAAGCTCAGTTTTCGTGGGCCGCCGCGAAATCTTTTCTGAACCGGCTTTGAGCGGAAACTTGCCAGTCGCCTTTTATCCAGTGCCGGGCTTTCAGCAAATCGAGTTCGCGGGCGAGCAGCAGCGAATCTTCCTCGGTGAGGTCGGCGGTCCGCCAGGCGTCCAGAAATTCACGCACGGCTTCCACTTGATGTCCGCCGCGCATGTGCGCGAGGCCCAGGACGTAGGCGCTCATGGAATTTTCCCAACGTGCAGGCAGGCCGGTCGTTGGGGCCGGTCGGGACACCTTTTTCCCCAGCAGCAGCCGGGCGGCGTATCTGTAAATGGACGCGCGGCCATCGGCGGATTCTTTCAGTTCCAGCAAAGGCCGGGCGATGTCGCCGAGATTCGCCTTCGGGTCATGCGCTGCGAGCAGCAGCCAGATGAAACGGGCATGGTGCTTCTCTGGATAAATTGCCAGCGACTGGCGGCAGCTTTTAAGAGCGGCGGCGGGACTGCCGTTGAGATGACGGAACAGGGCGTCAATGGCGAGGAAATCCGGGTCGCTGCGGCAGGTGGAAGTCCAATAAAAATAGGAATGGGCCTGGCCAGCGCGGCCCTGCCAGACGAGGCGAAGGGATTCGTTGAGCTTGTCGCTGAAACCCAGCGCGGGCTGTCCATCCCACACCGGCGTCCGCTTGTCCAGACGCGCCAGGAAAGCCTCCACTTGGCCGACCGGGACGGCGAAGGTGACGTGGTGTTCCGGCGAGGGAAATGAAAACAGCCCGCCCCCGTTGCGGTTCATCATGTTCGCGCAGACCACGCCGACGACGTCGCCCTGCGCATCGAGCACCGGCCCGCCGGAATTGCCCGGATGGGTGAGCAGGTCAAGGTCGAGATGGCGGTCGTCCACCACGCGGCGGACACAGCCGCCCGAACCGGCGACGGAGGAACGGGCCGACTCGAATACGCCAGCGAGGGGAAAGCCCAGGGTGGCGACGGGCTGCAGAAGTTTCAACGGTGCGTGGTTGAGCTTGAGCGGGGGAAATCTCCCCGGCTTGCCGGCGGGCTGGATTTCCAGCACGGCAATGTCATTGGAAATATGTTGGTCCTTGGGATCATCATCATACACGGCGCCCGCCAGCCGTAGCGTGGGCGCCGGCCCGTCGGTGCGCCATAGCGGCGGGTAAAACAACTCCTCCAATGCGGCATCCTCCTTAGCTTCGGCCAGCCCGCCACGGTTGCGATAAACCTCCGCGCCGCCGGGATAAATCCAGAGCCGTGAGAAGAAGACGAGGTTCTTTCCTGACTTGTGATATTCGGTGGAAACCTCCTGCGTCGGCCCGTCGAAATCGCTGTTTGACCACGGACAAAAAACGTGCCGGTTGGAAACCAGACGATTGCCCTGAACGAGAAAGCACGTTCCTGAAGCAACCGTGCGGCTGACTACTTTCTGATCGTACCGCAGGCTGAATTCAACCACGACGAGAAACACGCTGGGGCGAGCGCGCTCAAGGTTTTGCTGGAGTGCCGCAGTCGAATCATGCCGCCAAAAAATGACAGCCAATGCGACCGCGCTTAGGGCAATGACCCAGACCGCCCAGCGCCGGAGGAGTAATGCCACGGTTTTCAAAAAGATTGTCCTTAAGCTTATTGGTTCAGATAGATCCCAAACGGTTCGTTAGGGATTTCATGAATTGCAGTTGCTCCAGACTCGACTGGTTTCCTTTGGCCGGAAAAACAAACGTGCCGGATTGCAATCGAGATTTACCAGAAGTTCATTGCCCGACTTTATCCTCAAGTGTGAATAAATAATACCCGGCGAAATGCACCCGGCCTGACGCAACAGTCATGGATGTCCCAGTGGTTCGGCTTGGACGGCGGTGATGGATTCGTTTTGCCTCCCGTCCATGACGGCGAGCGGCAAATCAGAATCCCGCCAGATCCGCGGTTAGCACCGAGAAGTTCAACAACGACTCCGGCTACCACCGCCGCGACGAAGAACTCGCCGCCTCCCAACCCAAGAAGCTGTGGTGGAAATTCCCGCTGTGAAGCTTCTGGAAGCATGCGTTCGCCAAACTCAATTCTCAGATGGTTGCACAAGTGGATGCGGTGGACGTTGGTAGCTGTGCCGGGGAATGGTCGGGAAACGACCGTTTCGCCGCACGCGCAGCCAAGCATTGAGTTTTCGCCAGAAACTTTTGCGAGTCCGGCGGGCGGGATTGTCCAGCAAGCTGCCCACTGGGCCGCTGATTTTTACAGATGCGGGCGCGAAGATTCCTTTCCGCGCAAGGGCAGGGGAGGCAAGCGGGGCGCGACGGGCCACGTTCACGAGCAGTCCCACGGCGGTGAGCATGCAAAGCAGGTTGGAGCCGCCGTAGCTGACAAAGGGCAGCGGCAGGCCTTTGTTCGGCAGGCTGCTGGTGACCACGCCGATGTTGATGAACGCCTGGAGACCGATGAGCAGGGTAATGCCGACCGCCAGCAATTGTGCGAAGGGATCGTTGGTGCGCCACGCGATGCGCGCGCCGCAGAGCACGATCAGGCAGAAGAGCAGGATGACCAGGCTGGTGACGAAGAGGCCGAGTTCCTCTCCAATCAACGAGAGGATGAAGTCGGTTTCCTGTTCCGGCACGAAGCCGAATTTGTGGCTGCCTTCGCCGAAGAATGTGCCGAACCAGCCGCCGATTCCGAATGACAAGAGAGAATGCCATCCCTGCCACGCAGGGCCGTCCCGGTATTGCTCCGGGTTGAGGAATGAGATTACACGGGTGAGTCGAAGCTGGTTTTGGAGCAGCAAGATTACGAACGCTTCGCAACCGATGATCACCGTCGAGGTGAGATAGAACCAATGCGCGCCGCCCACCAGCAGCAGCGCGAGTGTCACCGCTGCTAGCAGTCCGGCCGTGCCCCAATCCGGTTCGAGGAAGATCAGCAGGCAACCCATCCCCGCCATGATGCCGGGGTAAAGGAAGCCGGTGTTGCGTTCATGCATGTGTCCCGGTTGGCTCGTGATGTAATGCGCGAGCGCGATGATCAGCGCGAGTTTGGCGAATTCCGACGGTTGACCGAACGGCAGCCAGCGGCACGCGCCGTTGGTGCGGATGCCGATCCCGGGCATGAACACGAGTGACAGCAGCACAACTGTGATTCCCAGCAGCACGTACGGCGCGTGCCATCGCCGAAGCCAGGTGTACGGGATGAGTGCTGCCAAAACGGCACCCACGAGGCCCAAAGTTATCCAGCACAAGTGGTCGTAGAGGCGCGTTGGTTCCGGCTGGCGCATCGTGGCGCTGTAGAGAGTGACACTCCCCAACAGGAGGAGCGCGGTCACACACAGAACGAGTGTCAGTGGCAGTTTTTTCATAGTTTCATCAGATAGGTGAGGGCTGCGTCGCGTGTATTGTCCGGCTATCGGAAGCTGTCATTTTCTTCCGGGAAGGTTTTCGCGAATGTGAGAAGCTCCGATCCAGTTCGGGTCTGACCCAGTGAGGCGGGCGCTTTGTCCGGCGGGATGTTCAGACACGCACCGGCTTGTTCCACGATGGCCCGGAAGACTGGTGCGACGACCACGCCTGCGACATGACCGTTTCGCGGCTGGTTCATGGCCACCAGAATGCACACGCGCGGTGCGTGAGCCGGGAAGAAGCCAGCCATGGAAGCGTAGTATGCCCCATCGCGATATCCGCGCTCATTGGGGTAGGCGATTTGGGCCGTCCCTGTCTTCGCGGCCACGGGATAGAGGTTGCTGGCCGCGCGCGAACCGGTGCCGCCGGGACTGGTCACGGCTTGCATGGCGATCCATATTTGGCGAGCGGTCTGCGGGCTGATCACCGCGCGGATGAATTGCGGTTGGGAGCGGAAAACAATCTGTCCGTTCGGGGACACAATCTGGCGCACCAGAATCGGTCGCATCAAACGGCCGTCGTTGGCGACGGCGCAGTAAGCGGTCGCCACTTGGAGCAGGGATGCGGATAGACCCTGGCCGTATACTGCCCGCGTGAAACTGTGGGTGGACCAGGGTTGGGCGGGAATGTAACCGGAAGCTTCCCCGGCCAGCGGGACTCCGGTCACGTGGCCGAAACCGAAATTAGTCAGGTAACGATGGAACCGCTCCGGGCCGAGCACCATCGCAATTTTGCAGAAGCCGATGTTGTCTGATTTGGCGAAGCATTGACAGACGGTCAACAGGCCGTGGCCCGGGGAGCTGCGCACCGCGACCTTGTTCACAACGTAGTGGCCTTGTTCGCAATTGATCCAAGTGTTGAGGTTTACCAACCCCTCGTTCAGAGCGCCCGCCAGCGCGACGAGCTTCAACGTGGACCCTGGCTCGATCATGTCGCTCAAGCCCACGTTCCGCCAGTAGTTGCTGCTGCAACCGAACCCAGGCATTTGTGGATTGAAATCAGGCCGGCCCGCCCAAGCGAGGACTTCAAAGGTGCGAACGTCCATGACAATGGCGACGGCGTTGCTGGGTTCGTACTTGCGCATGGCGTCCGCCAGAATGCCTTCGACCTGCTTCTGCAAGCGCAGGTCAATCGTGAGATCAATGCGGCAGCCGTTCGTCGGCAGAACGTAGAGCGTGCGCCGGAATGGGATTTCATTGCCCGCAGCGTCCTGCTCGGAAACACATTTTCCGTCGGTGCCGGAGAGCCATTTGTCCAAGCTGCGCTCGATCCCGTAAGCGCCCCGAAGGCCGTGGTTGCTACCGCCCCGAATGACGAAGCCAGCCACATGACAGAGGTTGGTGGCATGTGGGTACACCCGAATTTGCTCGTCCTCAGCGAACAGCAGCTTCCGGCGGAGTTGGGGCAACAGCCGCTTCTCACGGTCGTTGAGGCGAAGCACGTCCATTCCGAATGTTTCAAGCGCGAGTGCATTCGTAATCGCCTGCCATTCCGACACCGGCACTTCGCGCCGGAGAACCACCATCTTTCTTCGATTGCCTTCGACATGCTTGCGCAGGTAGCGGGACAGTTCAGTCGAGGGTGACCGCAGCAGGGGAGCAAGCGTGCGGACGACCTGATCGATGCGATTCGAGCATAGGGTCAGGTTCGCGCAGATCGTCTTGACGGGAAGCGAAGCTGCGACAACATTCCCGTGCCGGTCGCGGATCTCGCCTCGCCACGCCTCGAGACGGCGCACGGCGTGGGTGTAACGCGCCGCCTTCTTGCTGAGTTCCTCGTGACGCACGATCTGGACGTGGACAAGTCGGAGAATCAGCCACACAAAACCCGCCAGAAGAAAAGCAATCAGCACCACAAATCGCAAATACTGGGAGGCTTTGAGCACGGGTCGCGAAGTTGGTTGGTCGGTTTGGCGAATGAGCTGATGAAGGAAGGTTAACTTCGGTTGGCTGTCTTCGATTTCGTGGTTTTGCCCAAAGCCAGGGATCGGCTTTGGGATAGCGCTACCTTGCCGGGTTTTTGAGTTTGACGAGCGTAACCAACGGTCTGTCTCCTCTGCGCGCCGCCGCCCAGCGACGGAACAGATTGTCTGACGACTGCTACCAGCACGGCTGGCTTTTGCATGTCCTGCGCCGAATGCATGGCCACAGAGATCTGCATTCCCCGGTAAGCCTGGGTCATTTGGACCAACTCCTTCTCCTTCTGCTGCAACAGCCGGCCCAGCCTCGCTTCTTTCCGATTGTGCGCGATCTGCTGCACGCCGAAGACGCAGAGCATCGAGATGCATAACAACGCCACGCTGGCGGATCGGAGCATGAAGGTTTCAGTTTTGGTTACCTGCTCATTCCCCTCGTATGATTTCAACGCCAATGAATCGTCCACCAACGTAGTCCGGACTGGTTCTCGGTTTACCTCCTTGATGGAAGCGAAAGGCGATAGCGAGGCCGAACTGGCCAGCCGAAATGGATTCGAGGTGGTTGCTATGCAGGCAATGCTCCGATTCAGTACGAACAATGGACTTGGTTTCATATCTTGATTGATTTTAAGGCGTCTGCTGCTATCTGTTGCGCGTCAGGTTTTGCGAGGGTCTCGGTGAACTTTGTGGGATTCCAAACTTCGAATTTAGTCATGCGTCCGACGAGCATCGCTTCGCTCACGATGCCAACCGCCTTGGCTTGGGCTTCGGGCAGAGGCAGACGCCCGTACGTATCAAGTTGTTTCTTGAAGGCGTTCGCTCCGATATGTCGCTCC
>CAYIOH010000258.1:0-6256 GCA_964364975.1 uncultured Bifidobacteriaceae bacterium | reverse complement strand
CGCCGCGTGGTGGGCGAAGCAGCGGAAGGAATTGAACTGGTGGCTCGCGGGCGGCGCGCTCGGACTGGCCCTCGTGGCGCTTGGATTCACCGCCTGGTTTCTAAGCTTCGCGCCATTGGCGCAAAGGCCGTGGCTCATTTTCGGTTTTGTTTTCCTGATTGACCTGGCCGTGACCGCGCTCGTGCTGCTGGACGATGAAGCCACCGTTGCCCAACCCATCGCCGGCCTTGCGGTATTCGGACTGCTCGCCGCGTGGACCGGCAAATCACTGAGCAACGAACTGCTGAACGCAGCGCTGACGTTCTATTTCATCTTCGCCGGGATGCATTCGCTTTTCCCGATGCTCCGCAAACACCAACGGGGCGTAACCGGACCGCTTTGGGGCAGCCAGATCTTTCCGCCGCTGGCGCTGGTGCTGGTGCTCATCCCCATTTTCAAGCTCGCGGAAGTTTCGTTTGTCGTGTGGCCGTTCGTCTTGCTGGTGGACTTGCTGGCCATCGGGCTGGCCGTGTTGACGGTTTCAATTCTGCCGGTGCTGGTGGTGCTCCTGCTGACGCTCTGCGCCACCGGCGCGCTGATATTCAAAATCCCCGCGGACCTGACCGGTTTGCCGACTTCGTTTTATGTGCTGGGCGCGTTCGCGGTTTTCTTCGTCGCGGTCGGCGTGTGGCTGGCGCGCAAGTTCAAACCCGAGGCGCTGACCGCAGGCGTCAAGCTCGGCGATGATCTCTCCGTCCCTGCAAATCTCGCGGCGCAACTGCCCGCATTCTCAGCCACGTTGCCGTTCCTGCTGCTCATCATGGCCACGTTGCGGCTGCCGCTGGCAAATCCCTCGCCCGTCTTCGGCCTGGCGCTGCTGCTGGTCGTGATGCTGCTCGGCGTGACGAAACTGTTTTCGTATGACTGGATGCCCGCCATCGGTCTCGCGTGCGTGACCACGCTTGAATGTGCGTGGCACTTCAACCGCTTTGACTCCGCCAACGCGACCTTGCCGCTGACGTGGTATCTCGTGTTCTTTGCCGTGTTCGCCGTGTTCCCGTTCCTGTTTTTGAACAAATTCAGCGGTAAAATTGTGCCTTGGGCTGCGGCGGCAATGGCCGGGCCACCGCAATTCTTCCTGATTCATCGGCTCGTGAAAGCCGCCTACCCGAATGAAGTCATGGGCCTGTTGCCCGCCGCGTTTGCGATTCCGTCGCTGTTGAGCCTTGTGCTCGTGCTAAAAACGATTCCTGCGGAAAACAAAGCGCGCCTGACACAACTCGCGTGGTTCGGCGGGGTGGCGTTGTTTTTCATCACGCTGATTTTCCCGATCCAATTCAGCAACCAATGGATCACCATTGGCTGGGCATTGGAAGGCGCGGCGTTGCTGTGGTTGTTCCATCGTGTCCCGCATCCCGGACTGCGGCTCACGGGTTTCGGATTGCTGGTTGCCGCTTTTGTCCGGCTGGCGCTTAATCCTGAAGTGCTCAGATATCATCTGCGCAGCGAAACACCGATTCTCAACTGGTATTTCTACGCCTACGGCATCGTGACGGTCTGCCTGTTCGCGGGCGCGAGGTTGCTCGCGCCGCCGCGCAATCAGATTTCGAAAATCAACGCGCCGGCCATCCTCGCCTCGTTGGGCATCGTGCTGGCGTTCCTGCTGTTGAACATCGAAATCGCCGATTACTTCAGCGCGCCCGGTTCCAGGCTGACGTTCCAGTTCAAAGGCAATTTTGCCCGCGACATGACCTATTCCATCGCGTGGGCGTTGTACGCCCTGACGCTGCTGGTTGTGGGCATCTGGAAAAAAATCCCCGCGTTGCGTTATGCCGCGCTGGGGCTGTTGAGTGTGACACTGTTGAAACTTTTCTTCCACGACCTCGCGCGGCTCGGCCAGCTTTACCGCATCGGCGCATTCTTCGGCGTAGCGGTGGTCGCGATCCTGGCGTCGTTCGCGTATCAACGGTTCTACGCCGCGAGCAACAATGAGAAGGAGGCGAAGGATGAGGCAGCGAAGTAACTGTTCGGTTGGTTTGATCTGCGGACTGGCGACATTGCTCGCCGTTGCCGCACGCGCCGCAACTTTGCCCGCTGATTGGCAACGCGAACAACAGTTCGACGTTGCCGCGCCCGGGCTTGTGAAATTGAGCCTGCCCGTCGAGACGCTCGATACCGCACGGCCTGCGCTCGAAGATTTGCGGCTCTACGATGACGCGGGCAACGAGCTTCCTTATTTGATCGAGCGCCCAACTCCCGCAAGCAAAGCCACACTGAGCGCGAAGTCATTCAGCGTTTCATTGAACCCCAGCATGACGGTGATCACGCTTGATACCGGACTCACCCAACCGCTCGATGCCATCACGTTTGAAACCCCAGCGTCGAGTTTCATCAAGGCGATCCAGATCGAGGGGTCAACCGACGGACGGCGTTGGCAAACGCTCGCCCAAGGCCAGCCGATTTTCCGCCAGCCAAACGGCGCGAGCCAGCTTCGACTCGCGATTCCTGTCGGTACGTGGCATTCGTTGCGGTTGACGGTGGACGATCAGCGCTCGCAACCGATTCCGTTCACCGGAGCGCGGGTACATGCTGTCGCTGCTGAACCTACGCCGAGTGAATCGTTGGCAGTCACCATCGCCGAGCGGCACGAGAATCCCGGCGAAACACGGCTCACGTTGAATCTCGGCGCGGCGAATCTGGACATCGCCAGCCTGCACATCGAAACGTCCGAGCCGCTGTTCACCCGGCAGGTGACGTTGGCCGTGCCGCAAGTTTCGGAAGATTCGATTCGCGAGCAAACCATCGGGCAAGGCGTCATTTATCGCGTGGCCATCGAAGGCCAGGCGGCTTCCACAAACTTGTCCGTGCCATTGGAAAGCCAGGTGCGCTCGCGCGAGCTGCTGTTGCTGATCCGCAACCAGGACAGCCCGCCATTGCCCATAACGGCGGTGCGCGCGGAGCGGCGTCCGGTCTATCTCGTGTTCATGGCGCGCGCGGCGGGCGTTCACCATTTGCTGACCGGCAACAACCGTTGCGCCGCACCGCGCTACGATCTGGCCGCGCTGGGTGTGAGCTTGAAAACAGCCGCCGTCTCGCCGATCAAACCTTCGCCGCTCGCGGACAACCCGAATTACCGCGCGCTGGAAGTGTTGCCGGGCATCGAACAGGACGGCACGACGCTCGATGTCTCCGCGTGGAAATTCCGCAAGGCCGTGAAACTCACGCGCGCCGGCGCGCAACAACTCGAATTCGATCTCGACGTGCTCGCGCACGCGCAATTGGCCTTCGCCGACCTGCGTCTCATTCGCGCGGGCAAGCAAGTGCCCTACATCCTCGAACGCACCTCCATCAGCCGCGCGCTCACGCCCGGCGTCACCGCGACCAACGACACCAAGGACAAGAAACTCAGCCGCTGGATCATCCGGCTTCCGAAATCCAACCTGCCCGTCACACGCCTGAGTTGCACCACGCGCACGGCGCTGTTCCAACGCGACGTGACGCTTTACGAAGAACTCATGGATGATCGCGGCGCAAACTATCGTCCCCAACTGGGCGGCGCGTCGTGGACTCAAACGCCCGAGCGCACGAGCAAGAAATTTGCGCTCACGTTCGACAGTCCACTCCAAAGCGACACGCTCATCTTGGAAGCGCATAACGGAGATAACCCGCCGATTGAACTGGAGCAATTCCAAATCTTTTATTCCGCGACGCGCGTCTTGTTCAAAGCGAAACCGGATGATGTCGTGTTCCTTTACTATGGCAACCCGCGTGCCTCGTCGCCTCGCTACGATCTGAGTTTGGTCGCGGGCCAGTTGCTGGCGGCGGACAAAACGCCCGCGTCTCTGGCCAGCGAAGAACAACTCAAGAAATCGTCATGGGCCGAAGGCCGGACGCCGGGCAAAGGCGGCGTGGTCTTCTGGGGCATCCTCGCTGTGGTGCTCGTGGTGCTGCTGATCGTCATTTCGCGGCTGCTGCCGAAGGCGTCACCACCAAGCGCATAGATGAAGCTCGAAAGAACTCACAGATACTGTTTGGACGCCGGCAACGACAATTGTTTGGTCGTTGGGCCAGACGGAGAGGAACACTTCGTAGCACCAGCCACACAGCGCATCCCCAAGCTCTACATCGTATCCCGGCAAAGTGAGTTGATTCCGGTTTACGTTGGCATTACTGCCCAGCCAATGGCGGCGCGGTTACGTCTTGGTCTCCAAGCCGATGGTCAGCACGGCTATCACGGTTATCAGTGGCGTGGGCAGCCTGGCTTATTCCTCGACATCTGGTGTCTCAAAGGCGCAAACCGTGAAGAATTCACTGTTGAGCTTGAGTGCATCGAAGCTGAAGTGGTTTTCTTGGTGCGCAAAAAGTATGGCCAGTGGCCAGAGTTTCAGACGGAGATTCATTTCCGTCAGTCCAAAAAGTTTCATCGGGATTCAGCTGTGCGAATTCTACAACAACTCCAGCGCAACCTTTAATATGGGCGAGAAGGTTTAAGTTTATGCCCACCCAGATACGCACTCTTGACCTGCTGGTTCTGGCGCACACGGCGGAGTTGTCCTGCAAAGTAGCCTGGCTGGTTTCGAGCAAGCAACCGGGGTGGAAACCTCCGACACCAGGTTCGCGTCTATAAATATCCGTGGCCGGCTTTACGCTTGTCAGCCAAGAGCGGGCAAGTAGAATACGACCATGTCGGCTTCGATTTTATCGGACACAACGGAGTTCACCGCGCGGCCCAAGCGCCGCGGCACGCTCCTCATCGTGGACGACGAGGACGGCCCGCGGCAATCGCTTCACGTCATCTTCAAGGACGACTACGATATCCTCATGGCCGGTGACGGCGCCACCGCCATTGAACTGGCGCAGAAAAACAAAATTGATGTGGCCGTGTGCGACATCAAAATGAGTCCCATGTCGGGCATCGAGGTCCTCGAACGGCTCAAATACGTTGACCCCCATATCGAAGTCGTGATGATCACCGCGTATGAGACGACAGAGACGATGCGCTCGGCTCTGCGCCTGCGCGCCTGCGACTATATCAACAAGCCGTTCGACTTGACCACTATGCGCGCCGCCGTGGCCGGGGCCATGCAGCGGCGCACCTTGGAAAGCGAAATCAACAACAACGCCGAGAAACTTCAGGAACTGCTCGCCGAGTTGCAGAGCCAGAAAATCGGCGAGCAAATCGCCCGGACCCGCGGCGACATCTACGCCAGCATCATTCACGACATCAATGGGCCGCTGACGGTCATCTCCGGGTTCATTCAACTCATGAACCAACGCATCGGCAACGCCGCGCGCCTGGAAGTTGAAGATCTCGAATTCGTCAAGGACCGCCTGAAAGTCATCACGCGCCAGGTGACCAACTGCATCGAAATTTCGCGGCGTTACCTCGGCTTCTTGCGCCGCCAGTCGGACGATGGCCCGCGCGTCGGCGTCAACCAATTGATCAACGACCTGAGCCATCTCTTGCGCGTCCATCCGAGCGCGCAAAACAATCAATTCACCGTCCACCCGCTCGCCAAGGACATCGGCGTCAAGGTCAACGGCACGGATTTGATCCAGATTTTGCTCAACCTCGCCGTCAACGCCTTTCAATGTTCGCCGCGCGGCTGCCAGGTGGACGTCACCGGCGAAGTCCTGGAAAAACCGCTCGACCTCGCCGCGTTCAAAGATGGGGAAGGACAGCGTTTGCTGAACGTGGAAAATTTCGCGAACACCGCGCCGCTGGTGAAATTGTCCGTGCGCGACACCGGCCCCGGCATTCCGCCTCAAGTGTTGCCGAAAATATTTGAACCGTACTTCACCACCAAAGGCCCGCGACAAGGGACGGGGCTGGGGTTGAACATCGTCCATCGGGTAGTCAAGTCTCATCACGGCGAGGTCATGGTGAAGAGCGAGGTCGGAAAGGGGGTGGGGTCGGCACATAAATTTCTTCCTCTTCCAGGGCCTCCAAGTAATAAGTCCTTCCCTTCCACACGAATCCGCCCACCTTCGTGATCGGTGGGACCTGTCTTGGAATCCAGCCCTCGGGCAGGTCGATCCTGTCAAACTGGCTGTCGTAGAGTTCGAACCCCGTGGCCTTGATCGCGCCGGCCATCTCTCCCGCGTAGGCCAGGAGTTCGTCCCGGATGCGCCGATTCGCCTCGCCCCCTTTGGGATACCGCTCGTGGATCTCCACCGAGTCGGTCAACAAGGCAGCCCTGTCTCCGTCAGGTCTAAAGAAGCACCAGGCCTGGCCTATTGTCCGATCGCTCGCGTTGGAGACGACCTCGATGATGGT